>VGVX01000162.1 GCA_016873845.1 Ignavibacteria bacterium | reverse complement strand
ATACTATGTCAGACATAACTTTCTGATAATCATTGGGATTGTTCATGTTGAGAAACACTCCCGCTTTATAATTTGGAAATTCTTTTTCGACATCGATAATTTCGGCCGGAGTTTCCTTAACCAATTGTAAAACCTTGCATTTGCATTTTTCTCCTTCTGAGCTACCAACACTGTTTAAATTATCAATCAATATTTCCTCAATTTTGGGAAGGCATTTTTTAGAATACAATCCGCACAATTGCTGAATAAAACCATCTGCCTTTGCAACTGTAATTAATTTATCGGTTGGATAATTAACAATGAATTCGATCATTTCTTTTGTCATCAATGGAATGTCGCATGATATAACAAAATTTTTTTTAGTATGTGAATTCATCAATGCAGAATGTATTCCGCCCAATGGTCCAATATCTTTGAAGATGTCTTCAATAATTTCAAGACCAAAAAATTCATAGCATGATTTCTCATTTGCACTCAAAGCCACCTTTGCGAAAAGTCCCCTCATCAGTTCGGCAACTCTCTCAATGACAGTCTTCTCACCAAGTTTCAACAGAGATTTATTCTGTCCCATTCTTTTACTTTTTCCGCCGGCTAAAATTATTCCGGTTATATCTTTATACATTGTACAATATCACCCTTCTTCGGATTTAATTTGTCTTCTTCAATTACAATCAGACAATTTGACAAACCTAAACCTACCATATTCCCAGATGATTGTGAACCAACGATTTCAGTAAGGTATTTTTTATCTTCAGCGGAATAATTTAGTTTACCTCTTACGAAGTGTCTCTTTCCATCTATCTTTTTGATATCGGATAAAAGTTCTGCGGAAACAACTCGGTCTTTTTTAATATGATATAAATTTTCAACTGAAACTCTTACAAACAAATTGAAGGTCACAAACGATGAGACCGGATTGCCCGGAAGTCCGAAAATAAATTTCCTTTCCTCATTCCCGGTGAAGACTCCAAATACTAATGGTTTGCCGGGCTTTATGTTCACTCTCCAAAATTTTATCTCAACATTTAACTCTGAAAAGATTTCTTTCAAGTAATCGTACTTGCCAACGGAAACTCCCCCGGATGTAACTAAAATGTCTACATCACTTTTTAATATTGACTTTATTTTTGCGTGAACTTTTTTCCTGTCATCTTTTTCGAAACCAAAATTGATTGGAATTATATTCATATCATTAATTGAAGCGATCAATGAATATAGATTAGTTGCTCTTATTTTATCATCCGATGGTATCTCATCAATATCAATTAATTCATCGCCGGTTGCCATTACGCCAATTTTTAATTTTCGAAAAACTTTTACTTTCGATTTTCCGCAAGCCGCTAAAATTGAAATGTGATTCGGTTGAACAAGTGTGAATTTTCCGAGAGCTTTTTCACCTTGCCTGATGTCTTCGCCGCACTTTCGAATGTTTTGTCCCTCAGATATTTGTATCCCACTTTTCAATTTGATTCTCTGATTGATTATATCAACATCTTCAATCGGAACGATAGCGGTACAATTCAATGGGAGCTTACTTCCCGTCATAATGTAAACCGCAGTATCATCCGTTAATAAATAATTTTTGTAATTGCCCGCTGAAATTTCTCCGATGGAAT
>VGVX01000161.1 GCA_016873845.1 Ignavibacteria bacterium | reverse complement strand
GATTGAATTAATGGAGAAATGGAATTGAATTCGCTGAGAAGTTTAATCTGTTTTTTATTCATTAAAAGTTTAATAGCTTCATCTGGATCCTGTGTCGGAATTCCATAGGTAAAATTATCCTGACTGAAATTTATACCCACACTTCCCCAAACAGGATGAAATGCGGTTCCAACATTGAAACCAATATTTTCAAATCCGGAATTTAATAGACTTCTACCAGTGGGAACGTGATAATCTCCTGCTTTTCTTTTTAATGCATTCGCATGAAAAGAAAATTTATCAAATCCATAGTTAAAGTGAAGTTTACCGAGAAATTGAGAATTAACACTTGCACTTTCCAAAAATATATCTCCGTTTAATTCTTGCGGTACGCTTGATGGAACATTGTTGGTTAGAATATTCACAACTCCGCCGATTGCATTACTCCCATAAAGCAAACTCGAAGGACCACGAAGAATTTCTATTCGCTCAGAATTATTTCCATCCGATGAGACGCCGTGATCATCGGAGGTATTCGATAAATCGCCCATTCGTAATCCATCTTCAAGAATTAAAATTCGGCTGTCACTGAAGCCTCTTATAACTGGTCTGCCTGCCGCAATTCCATTTGACCTCATTGCAACACCAGGTTGGAAATCAAGCATCTTTGCAATTGTTGAACTGCTGTGAATTTGTAAATCAAGTCCACCGATTGAAACAAACGACTGAGATAATTTTTTAGTATCATCAAGAAATGGGTTCCCTGTCACAAAGACCTCTCCAATATCAATGCTGACTTCAATCATTTCAATTAAAATATTTGTAGACTCATCTGATGGTACAAAAATTTCTTTTGAAATAGTCTGATGTCCGATGAAAGAAAAAATTAATTGATAACTTCCGTGAGGAATGTTGTGTAATATAAAATTTCCATTTGAGCCTGTTGCGGTACCAATCTTTAATTCCTTCACAAAGACGTTAACACCCACTAATTTCGATCCGTCGTGTTTCTCAATCACTCGACCTTTAATTTGATGGTCGATATGCTGAGCTAACAAAGTTTGAATTAAAATTAAAGTAAGTAATAAAAAAAATATTTTCTTCAATTTGATTTTCCTCCTTAGTAAATGAAATAATTGTGCTTATTAGAATTTAAGCTGAAGGAGGACTACGGAGAGATGATGTTAAACCCGAAAAACATGGGATCGTTTTTGTACTTTCAAAATCAATAACGGCATGATCTGGACTTGTAAGACGAGCAAAATTATTTTGAAATGATTTGGAAAAAAGCTGTGAATAAAAAGTTTGAACTACTTTACAATTTTGAAATTCGTCCGCGTACGGATCAGAATTTGGAATGACATAGTCAAACGATACTTCATGATCGAAGTTGATATTCTGAACATGATGATGAGTTGATGCAATTATCAGGAAGAACAAATAACTGATTAATGCAAACCAGCCGAAAGAATATCTATACCAATTATTTTTTGACTTCATGACTTGCTAAAAATCACAGTATTTTGCTTCGTTATCAAGATATTTATTCATTCACTCTTTTTTAACAAAAGCTGAAATCCCAAATTTTCCCAAATTCATTATAATTGGCTAAAGGATAAAATTCTAAGACACTAAAAAAATC
>VGVX01000160.1 GCA_016873845.1 Ignavibacteria bacterium | reverse complement strand
TTTTTCGTCGGAGAGATAACTCCCGCCCACTTCGAAGGAAATATAATTGCACTCCTTTCGGGAATTTGTTTTGCTGCATTTCTAATCGGTGTCAGAAAAAATTCATCTGAGTTTACTCTTCCATCAATATTTCTGGGGAATATTCTTGTCTCCCTAATTTGCTTGAATTCTGTTTTTCCGTCTTTCCTAATTTCAGCGAATGATTTTTTGATGGTTGCATTTCTTGGAATTTTTCAGATTGGACTTGCTTATGCACTGTTCAGTTACGCAATAAAGAGAATTGAAGGAATCGAAGCCGCACTCATTGCCATGCTCGAACCAATTCTTAATCCGATTTGGGTCTTACTAGGATACGGCGAAATACCATCTCTCTTTGCTGTTATAGGCGGCATAATAATTTTAACAACAATTGGCATTCGTGCTTTTGTTATTGAAACTAAACCATGATTTTTTATGTTAGCTAACTGAAATTACGCAAAATGACAAATAGCACACTGATGACACAGATACTACTGATTTTCACAGACCCGCCTGCCTCATAGCTATTTACTTAGCGGGCAGGTTTAAATCAGCGAAAATCAGTCAAAATCAGCGTTATCTGTGTTCTATTTCTTATTGATACTTATATAAAATCGGATAAAAAGAACGGATGCGTAACTTCAGTTAGCTAATAAAATATAATTAACAAATGAAAATCAACCGCAGAAAATTTATTACTCTCGGATTGCTCGGAGGAGCTTTTGCATTACTGAAAGGATTCGGTAATAATTTATTTGCTAAAAATCTTTCAGCAGATGGACCGACACAACCGCCTATCAAACCCTCTCCAATGAATTGGAATGATGAAGAAGTTTCGCTTTGCTGGATTGGACATTCTTCTTTCTTAATAAATTTTTACGGGACGATTTTGCTTACCGATCCTGTCCTATCAAATAGAATTGGCGTTTATTTTCTTGGAACAAACTGGGGACCGCAAAGATTTGTCAAGCCAGCTTTAACAATCGATGAAATTCCAAAACCAGATTTCATTCTCCTTTCGCACGCTCACCTTGATCATATGGATTATCCAACTCTAAAAGCATTTGCGCAGAAGTATCCAGCAAAGATCGATGTAATGACTTCATTCGCAACAAAGGATGTGATAGAAGACTTAAACTGGAAATCAGTCAATGAAATCGATTGGAACGAAAGTACAGAACTGCACGGGGTAAAAATCGAAGCGGTTAAAGTAAAACATTTCGGATGGCGGTATCCTTGGGAGAAAGACCGTTCGAAAGGCAATCCAAATGGAAGAAGCTACAACTCTTACATACTTGAAAAGAATGGGAAGAAAATTCTTTTTGCCGGCGACACAGCATTCACCGAATTATATAAACCGTATAATAATGATGGAATTGATATTGCAATGATGCCAATTGGCGCTTACAATCCATGGCGGTACACTCACTGCACACCGGAAGAAGCTTTGAAAATGGCTCACGATATGAACTCAAAATATTTTATCCCAATGCACACGAGGACATTCCCCCAAGGACGTGAGCCATACGAAGAAGCAATCGACTGGATGAAAAACTCTGCCGAAAAGTACAAACCGCAAATCGGTCTTACCGAAATTGGCGAAACGTTTGT
>VGVX01000159.1 GCA_016873845.1 Ignavibacteria bacterium | reverse complement strand
ACTGCGTCCTCACATTATTTAAGATTATAAAAGTATTGCAGCTCATTTAACATATAGTGAAGTCTGCTGATAAAAGGTTGCTTGTGTCTTTTTTATATTTGTCTTAATACTATTTTGTTATGCTTACATTAGAGGGTTGCTTTTTAACATAAAAGAATGACTGTTTTGTTTAATTTCCGTAATAGATTAAAGTGTCATCGTAAGGTTAACTCTATGCCACAATCCGATTGAGCCGAGTGAAGACATTCCATAATCAAATCTGTAATCATAAATATTTATACCCAATCCAGCATTGAAACCGGCAATACCTGCAGCCGGGCCAATTTTCAACTCGCGCCTTTTTTCATTGTTATAGCCAATTCTCAAATTGATTACGTCGCTGAGATAAAATTCACCGCCTACAGAGAAATTTTTGAGACGTGAGGTTATGCTGCCTGCATCTTCATTCAATTTGCTGATTGAAAATTCAAGTCTAAGCGGAAGATGATCTAATTTTTTCGAAATACCGAATTTGACATCCAGAGGCAGTTTTTCTTTTTTATCGTAAAAACTTTTCAATTGAGTCCCAATATTCTGAACCGCAACGCCTACACCGAATTGAGTTTCTCTGTCAAAATATGTAATACCGAAATCCATCGCAGCGGCAAACGAACTGATATCATGAACTCCAGTGTAGATCAGTTTTACATTTAGTCCATAAAAAAGATTTTTCTGGACGCTGTTATTATAGTTAAAAACTGCTGCAATGTCGTTAGCACTAAATGTTCCGAATTTTTTTCCGAAATCATCAGTGAGATCAAAGCTTCCGTAATTCGTGTAAATAATTCCGAATCCGACTCTGCCGATTCCGGTTAAATATGGTGTATATGATAAGTATCCGGAATTAACATCGAGCAGGTTCTTGAAAAAGCCTGCAGAGGCAAGATTTTTCTTTATGAATCCTACATTGGCAGGATTGTAAAACATCACATTTGGGTCGTCCGCATTTGTAATGAAACTACCACCGAGTGCAGCTGAGCGGGCACTGGCATCAAGCCGTAAAAATTCGTATGGAGTTTGAGCAAACGATACGGCAGAGAATAGCAGCAGCGAGAGAAATAAATTGTATGTCTTCATAACAATCCAAAGTTAATTATTAGCAGCGTACAAGGCAATTTAATATTTGTTCCAAATGAAAGATTCATTCACATTAGTGCAAAGAGAAGAAGAGAGGTAACATTATAATTTCTGTAGAGACGCACCGCGGTGCGTCTCTATGTTCGTAAATATTTATCTCAGGTAAATTAACTTCTTTGTTGAACTAAACGAACCTGCAGTTAGTGGATTCGCTCCGCTCACCACAAGTCGATACAAATAGACTCCAGAACTTAATCCATACTTATGTTCTGCTTCAGAAGGAAATGGAATTTCTTAAATTTGTATAATGTAAAAACTTACCTGGATCCATCCGACTTGAGGTTGTGTTCAGGGAGAAAGGAAATTCTTATGAACGAAACACCAAAAAGAGAGAGAAGACATTATTCTTCTGATCAGAAAGTTCTTATTCTTAGAGAACTTCTTGAAAACAATATTCCTATCAGCCAACTTGCTGAAAAATACAACGTACACGTTAATGATATTTACAATTGGAAGAAAAAACTCTTTGA
>VGVX01000158.1 GCA_016873845.1 Ignavibacteria bacterium | reverse complement strand
CTCTACAACCTCACTTATGAAGAAGTTGAGATTATAGACCCGCAAGTAGTTAGCATTATAACTAAGGAAGACTATGACAAATTTGAGATACAGTAGAATGGAAATCGTTTCGAAGGAATCACCGTTGGGAAAATCTCGCTTTCGGTATAAAAATAAAACTCGAATAAAAATCACTACTTATTTTTTATATTGTTAAATTTAACCGCTATCCCCAATCTTATTTTAGAAAATTTCCTCAAAATAAAGACCTATTCTGGAAAATATTACAAATAAACTTGTTTATTTTGGAAAATTATTACAATTTAGAGTCAGTTCAATAACTATTTTGGAAAATATTTTCAATGAGTGAGCTAATATTTGCCTCAGCAAATCGTCAAGAGAATTATAAAATCTCGAAACTGCTTCAAGAAAACAAACTTCGGAAGATTGCCCCAAGGATTTATTCTACAAATCTTGAAGAAAAACCTTCTGAAATTATAAGCAGAAACATTCTTGAAATTCTTGGTAACTTATATCCCGGCTCAGTGCTAAGCCATCGTTCCGCTTTTGAGTTCAAACCAACTTCAACTAATCAGATTTTTGTTACTTATTCCTATACGAGAAAAATAAAACTTCCTGGTATAACAATAAATTTTCTTGAGGGAAAGGGACCTATTGAAGGGGACAATAAAATGATTGGTGAGTTGTATGTTTCGTCTAAGGAAAGAGCTTTTCTTGAGAATCTTCAGATAACCAAAAAATCCGGTCCCGATTCAAAGTCTTTAACCATTCCTCAGATTGAGGAAAAGTTAGATGATATTTTAAGAATAAAAGGGGAAAATGGTTTAAATCAATTGCGTGATATAGCAAAGCAATTATCTGAAATACTTGATATGCAAAAAGAGTTTGAATCACTAAACAAAATTATAGGTGCTTTGTTTGCCACCAAGCCCTCTAAAATATTAAAATCAGATTTAGCTTTATCACGTGCTGCAGGATTGCCTTATGATAGAAACAGAATAGAACTCTTTGAGTTACTCTCTAACTATCTGCACAACAAAACTTTTAAAGAACGCCCGGAGAAAAATTTATCCTTAAATTCTTTTAGGAATTTCGCTTTCTTTGAAGCTTATTTTTCCAACTACATTGAGGGAACCGTATTCGAAGTCTCTGAAGCAAAAAATATAATAGATACCGGTGTTCCTTTACCTAACCGCGGAGATGATTCACACGATATTCTTGGTACATATCAAATAGTCTCGAACAGAAACGAAATGAAAATAATTCCAAATAGTTCTGATGAATTTCTAGAATTACTTCTCTCAAGACATAAAACATTGCTATCAGCACGTATAGGTAAATCTCCTGGTCAATTCAAAGAAAAAAATAACAGAGCTGGAAATACCTTGTTTGTTGATTTCAAACTTGTTCGTGGTACACTCATACGTGGATTTGACTATTACAAAATTTTGACTGATCCATTTGCAAGAGCAGCATATATGATGTTTCTCGTAAGTGAAGTACATCCTTTTGAAGACGGCAACGGCAGAATTGCACGTGTAATGATGAATGCTGAACTCATTAGTAAAAATCAAAGTAAGATCATTATCCCGACAGTCTATCGAGATGATTATCTGCTTACATTAAAGAGATTGACTAACCTGCCTGTCCGACAGGCAGG
>VGVX01000157.1 GCA_016873845.1 Ignavibacteria bacterium | reverse complement strand
AGCGAATATGCAAGATACATCGCTTCGGAACCAGCTTTGCAGGCAAACTCAAAACTTGCTACGTGAACATCCGGACCAATTCCAACTGCATCTATTAAAATCGTTCCACTTGGTTTTACCGCATAAGGATGCGATTCGGAACCAATGTAAACTGCACCGATATCTTGCGGATTAATTCGTGCTCGCCTCAATGCGTTTTTTGTTGCTTCAACCGAAATTGTAATTGTATCTTCGTCCTGCCCAGGAACAGTTTTCTCATAAAGCATGAGACCTCGTTTAATAGCTTCTGGGTCCATTCCCCACTGCTTGGCTATATCATCTGCTTTTATTCGATAGCGTGGAAGGTAGGAGCCGTATCCGACTATGCCAATCATATCTCCCTCTTGATTTGTTTTGTGATGAGCAATATTAGTTAATAAATAAAATGTGAATTCATTACACTACGAACAATGTCAATATAAAAACTTATAGAATTAGTTTCCTCTAAATTTTTTAATAATTTTATCCTTTATTAATGAAAAATCTTTCTCACTCTTCACTTCGAACCAGTGGATATCTTTCTGCTTTCTGAACCAGGTCATTTGTCTTTTTGCATATCGTCTTGTGTTTCGCTGAATCAATTCGATCATTTGTGTTCTCGTAAAATTTCCTTTCAGATACTCAATGACTTCTTTGTAACCAACAGTCTGAAGAACAGTTATGTTTTCTTGAGAGTGGTTTTTAATTATCCCCTCAACTTCTTTAATCAATCCCGATTCAATCATATTCAAAGCTCTTTCATTGATTCGAGAGTAGAGGATTTTTCTCTCCCAATTAAGTCCAAATATTTTGGATGTAAAACTTTTCTGGACTGCGTTCATCTTGTGAAGCTGTGAGATCGGAATTCCGGTCGATTCGTATACTTCCAAAGCACGAATCACTCTTCTTGGATTTTTCAGATCTATTTTTAAATAAGTTTCTAAATCCGCTTTCTTTAATTTTTTTATTAGAAAAGAAAGGCCTAATTTTTCACATTCATGTTCTAAACTCTTTCGATTTTCCGAATCAATCTCCGGACTTTCAAAAATTCCATATAGAAGAGCATTAATGTACAATCCACTTCCGCCCGCAACGATTGGTATTTTATTTTTAGAAAAAATCTCTTCAATGATTTCTTCTGATTGTTTGCTGTATCTTCCAACGTTATAATCTTGATCAATTGAGATGTGATCGATGAAATGGTGGTTAACTATATTCAAATAATCTAGCGGAGGTTTTGCCGTCCCAATCGTAAGCTCTTTATAGATCTGTCTCGAATCGGCAGAGATTATTTCTGTATTTAATTCTTCTGCTATCTGAAATGCTAAATCACTTTTGCCCGAGCAAGTTGGCCCGACAATAACAATTAATCTTCTTTCCATCCATTCATCCCTATTAGCGGAACAAATTGAAATGCGGGAATCTTTGTAGTAGCATAATTTTCCTCATCCTCTCGTAAAACAACATACATGATCTGAGTTGATCGGCTTCCAACCGGAATTACCAGAATTCCGCCTACCTTCAATTGTTTCAAAAGTGATCTAGGAACTTCTGGAGCTGCGGCTGTGACAATGATTCGATCATATGGAGCAAATTCATTCCATCCGACACTGCCGTCTCCGCACATACAAGCGATGTTGATTCCAAGCTGATCAAATTTC
>VGVX01000156.1 GCA_016873845.1 Ignavibacteria bacterium | reverse complement strand
CAAAGCGAAGCGGAACACATCGCCAATATACTCAAGACCGTGTCCCTCAAGCTCGTTTATACAAAGTTTGGAATATCCCGCAGTGGGGAACGGAAGAATTAACTTATCTCGATCTTGTAAGTGATGTTCTTTCATCTGGAAAAACTTCTCGGTTGTATAAAAGATTAGTTTACGATGAACAGACCTGCACAAGTGTGAGCGCTTACTATGCCCCAGGTGAAATTGGAAGCCAATTTCATATTGTTGCAACAGCTAAACAAGGTGAAGATTTAAAGAAAATTGAAAACTCCCTAGATGAAGAATTAGCTTTATTCCTTACAAAGGGTCCAACCGAAAAAGAATTAGAAAGAGTAAAAACCCAGTATGAAGCTGGGTTCATCCGGGGGATTGAACGAATTGGCGGATTCGGCGGCAAGAGTGATATACTTGCTCAAAACGAAGTTTACGGCGGAACTCCAGATTACTACAAAAAAACCATTCAATGGGTAAGAGGAGCAACTGCAAAACAGCTTCAAGATGCAGCACGCGAATGGCTTTCTGATGGAGTTTATATTCTTGAAGTTCATCCATTTCCAACTCTAAAAGCTGGAACAAAGAGTGCTGTTGATCGCACCAAGCTGCCTGAACAATTGAAAGCACCAGACTCAAAATTTCCTGAATTTCAAAGAGCGACTCTTTCTAATGGTCTAAATGTTATTTTAGCTGAAAGACATACAATCCCAGTTGTGAATTTTAACTTAATGGTTGACGCCGGTTATGCTGCTGATCAATTTGCAATTCCCGGAACAAGCAGGCTCGCGATGGACATGCTTGATGAAGGAACTAAAAAACGAACTGCATTGCAAATCAGCGATGAACTTCAGCTTCTCGGAGCTTCAATCGGAACAGGTTCCGATCTCGATGTATCAGTAGTTTCCCTCTCTGCTTTGAAAAATAAGTTGGATGAATCTCTTGAACTGTATGCAGATGTCATTCTGAATCCATCTTTCCCGCAGGAAGATTTCAATCGTCTTCAAAAGCAGCTTATTGCTTCTATTCAGCGTGAAAAAGTAACTCCGGTTCAAATGGCATTAAGAGTATTTCCAAAAATTCTTTACGGTGAAAGTCATGCGTATGGAAATCCGCTGACCGGTTCGGGCACCGAAGCATCAGCTAAAAAACTCACCACTCAAGATCTTATCAAATATCATCAAACATGGTTAAAGCCAAATAACTCCACACTAGTTATTGTTGGTGATGCTACCCTCTCCGAAATCCTTCCAAAACTTGAAAAGTTATTCAAAGATTGGAAGAAGGGAGATGTTCCGAAAAAAAATATTAGCAATGTTGGTCATCAACCAAAATCGGTAGTTTATCTTTTAGATAGACCAGGATCGCTTCAGTCGATAATTTTTGCCGGGCATGTCGCACCTCCAAGCTCTGACCCAGATGAAATCGCAATCGATATGATGAATAATATTCTTGGCGGTACATTCACATCGAGAATTAACATGAACCTGAGAGAAGACAAACATTGGTCGTATGGTGCGTCATCGTTTTTATTTGGTGCAAGAGGACAACGTCCGTTTATTGTATATGCATCAGTTCAAACCGACAAGACAAAAGAATCAATGATAGAGGTCAACAAGGAGTTGAATGAAATAGTAAATTCACGCCCACCTACAGAAGAAGAATTACAGAAAAATAAAGAGAACGAAATTCTTCGTC
>VGVX01000155.1 GCA_016873845.1 Ignavibacteria bacterium | reverse complement strand
GAAATTAAAAACATTTTTTATCAGATTGGGCAATCGAGCAGCGGATTTGAATCAGCTTTCGGTTCGAAAGAGAGTGATAACATCGGGGAAATTTCATTCCTGCTTGTGAAGAAAGCTCAGCGGGAGCGTTCTGTAAACGAAATTGCCGATGATCTTAGAAAAAAAATTTCCAAGTACCCTGGTATCACAAAACTTACGATTAACACTGCAGGCGGCGGAGAACAAATGTTTGGCGGCGGCAAACCGATTTCTGTTGAAATAATCGGAAACGATTTGAAATTGACAAAACAAATTGCCGAAAAAGTCCACGCAATAATGAAAATCACCGAAGGCATTGTCGAACCGCAGATCTCTTTGCAAGAGGAGAAGCTGGAACTGATTATAGATATTGATCGGGAAAAAGCATCAGCACTCGGTTTGAATGTTGGAATGGTCGCGAATACACTTCGGAATTATATTTCAGGCGCAACTCCGACAGACTTCCGGGCGAGAAAAGATGCATACAATTTAAGATTACGTCTGAACGAATCGGACAGAAGCAGTCTCGAAGCCGTTGAAAATTTTGAAGTGCAAAACATTAAAGGAGATAGGATCCCGCTGAAAAGTATTGCAGCAATTAAACGTGCATTCTCTCCTATCCAAATTGACAGAAAAGACCAAGAGCGAATTGTAAAAGTTGAATGCGGAATTTCCGGAAAATCGCTTGGAGAAGTTGTGAGCACTCTTCAAGGTGAAATTGAAAAAATTCCCCTGCCGCCTGGAGTTGCCATTGAATTCGGAGGAAGCTATGAACAGCAGCAGGAAGCTTTCTCGGATTTAATTTTACTTCTCTTATTAAGTATAGTATTAGTTTATATTGTAATGTCGGCGCAGTTTGAAAGTTTTCGCGATCCATTTATAATTATGTTCAGCGTACCATTTGCATTTTCAGGCGTTCTAATTGGATTGGCAGTTTTCGGAGAGACTTTGAATGTTATCTCGTTCATCGGATTGGTGATGCTTGTCGGAATAGTCGTAAACAATGCGATTGTTCTTGTCGATTACATTAATATTCTAAGAGAAAGAGAATATACACTCGTCGAAGCAATTCTTGCTGGAGGAAGAAGCAGACTGCGTCCAGTTTTGATGACTGCATTGACGACAATGTTTGGTTTACTTCCGCTTGCGTTAAGCACAGGCGAAGGTGCAGAAACTTGGAGACCGCTCGGTGCTTCTGTTTTCGGCGGATTAACATTTGCTACATTGATCACATTAGTTATTGTGCCGGTGATGTACAGTATCTTCGAAAAAACAATTAAAACCAAAGCGAGGAAGTAAAATGAAATTAGCAATCATAATTCACAACATAGCCGATACAAAAGCAATCGATGAAGTCATCAACAAGCTCGATGTTAAAAGTTTTACTCGAATTGAGAAGGCGACGGGGAAAACAATGGGATGCGAACCTTTATTCGATACAACTGTTTGGCCTGGCTATTATTCTATTACAATAATTGAAGATGTTGAGAATCAGCTTGAAAAAATCCGTCCCGAGATAAAGCAGATAAAAGAAAATTTGCGAGTGAAGGATTTGAAATATCTCGAAGTCGATGCGGTGATTTGGATTTGAAAATGTTTTTGTGGGTGTGATCATGAAGATTGAATGGGCTTAATTTCTGCTGAAACTTTCAAATCTTGCGTAGTGAAGATTAATTGAAAATCTGCTATCTTAAGCATAGATATGGATTCAATTTATCTCAACAAAGATGGAAGAATAACAATCCCAAAGCGGTTAAG
>VGVX01000154.1 GCA_016873845.1 Ignavibacteria bacterium | reverse complement strand
AAGAGGTAAGTTCATTTTAATTTTTGAGACAAAGTTTGGCAAAAACCTTAGTTCATTTAAGCTTTCCATCGATCAAACTGTTATCTTTGTTTTGTATTTTTTATAATTGATAATCTAATGAAACTATATTTTATAATTTTTATCGGGATTACTTTTTTGATATCAAGCTGCGGCGATAAAGAGAAACCGCAAAGAAGCAGCACTCCACAATATCGTATTGAAGCGATGAGTGAAATTCCAATTTTCGATTCATTAAGCACCTTAAATTACATTAAGAAACAAATAGGTTTTGGTCCGCGAAATCCAAATTCATTTGGACATAAGCAGACAATGATCTTCCTCCATGACGAACTTTCAAAATTTGCAGATACCACTTTTGTACAAAGATTTTCTTATCCTGGTTACAATAACGAAAGACTTGAATTAGGAAATATTATCGCATCATTTAATCCTTCAAATCCAAATAGAATCCTGTTATGCGCTCATTGGGATACAAGACCGCGCGCTGAAAAAGATAATAATCAGAAGAATCAAATGCTGCCAATTCAAGGAGCCAACGACGGTGCAAGCGGAGTTGCAGTTCTTTTAGAATTAGCTAAAATTCTGAAAAACCAAAAAGTTGAATTTGGAATTGACATTATTTTGTTTGATGCAGAAGATTATGGAACAGAGGGTGATCTGATAAATTATTCAATCGGGGCAAAGTACTTTGCACAAAATAGACCGCAATACATTAAACCTGCATTCGGAATTCTTTTGGACATGGTTGGGGATAAAAATGCTGTTTTCAAACGTGAACCTAACTCGATGAGATTTGCTCCCGACATTGTTGATATTATCTGGAAGATTGCTGCGCAAATGGGTGCATCAACTTTTTCTAATGAGATCAGTTCACCAATTTATGACGATCACATTCCGCTTGGCGAAGTCGGGATGAAAGTCATCGATATAATTGATGCAGACTTAGTCGGTGCTGAAAATCCAAATCCCAGCAGGAATTACTGGCACACTCACGATGATACGATTGAAAATATCAGCGCAAAAACACTTGGAGAGGTGGGCAGAGTGCTTTTACATCTCATTTATTCACTGAGGTTTTCTTCAGAATGATAAATCGCATTTATACTGCAGTAAAGATTTTCACACAACCGATGAATAGTGAATTGATTACAGGAATTTTTGAATTGCTTCAAGCTGAGGGTATAGAAGAAATAGAAAATGGAATCACTGCCTATTTCAAGGAATTTGACAAAACTAAAGAGCATGAGTTGAAACTTTTCTTTGATAGAATGAAACATGAACTTTTGATTGAGGATTATTTATTCACAATTGATACTCTGCAGAATCAAAATTGGAATGAAGAATGGGAGAAGACAATCGAACCAATCAAGGTGAGTGAAAAATTTGTAATTAAACCTTCCTTCAAAGATTATATCCCGAGAGAAAACGAAATTGTATTAACCATCGATCCGAAAATGTCTTTTGGAACTGGATATCATCAATCGACCAGATTAATGATCAAACTGATTGAAAAGTATATTTCTCCGGGTATGAAAGTTCTGGATGTTGGGACTGGGACAGGCGTTTTAGCAATTGCATCTGCAAAATTGGGGGCGGAAAAAGTTGTCGCAGTAGAGAATGATGAAGTCTGCATTGAAAACGCAAATGAAAATTTTGTGAAAAACGAAACAGAAAATCGGTGCGAATTTATTCTTGGAAAAATAACGAATGTAGAAGAAAATAACTTTGATCTAGTGTTGGCAAATATTAATAAGCATATTTTATTT
>VGVX01000153.1 GCA_016873845.1 Ignavibacteria bacterium | reverse complement strand
TCTGTGCCAATAAGTTCCGCATTAAACTTCCTTTTATCGGTGAGTGTGACACTAATAGTCTTTGCTCCTTCAACAACGTGATTGTTTGTCATGATGTAACCGTCATTTGAAATTATCACACCAGAACCAGATCCGCGCTGCGGCTGATTCTTTGGTAAATCCCGGAAGAAAGGAAAATCTTTAAAGAAATCTTGATGATCTTCCGGAACATTAACTTTAGATTCACCAGAAACAACAATCGCAACTACTGTTGGAGTAACTGCTTTTGAAACTTCGATAAATGCTTCACTTAATTTTTGGGCTTCTGCATTAACATTAACGAGAGGATTATTTGCTCCAATTTGTGCTACGGTGTGTCCACTTTTTACATATCCAAATCCTGACACTAAAACAATTCCAAAAACAACTCCAATTAAAACTAAAGCGATTGAAGCAAAAAGTTTATGTTTATTCATTTTTTCTCCTAATTTTTTACACTTTAACTCAATAATTATTTCTGAGTTTCAAAAAATTTATTAATTCTATTTTAGTATAAATGTTTGATTCAACAAATAAGACTATTATTAAACAAATGACTTAAAACCTTTGAACTCACTCACGTGCTGAGCGATGTAATTCTCTAAAAGTCCAAGTGTTTCATTCAAAATTACATCATCAAACATGTTTTTATCAAGTTCAGAAATTCTCCCCAAACTTGAATTCGTTATGGTCTCGAATTGAAGTTTAGTTAATTTATAATATTCTTGATTTGATTTACCGCATTTTGTACACACGATCCCAAAATGCCTTGAAAAATAATTTTCTAAGTTTTGATCGAATAAAGTCTTATTACAAGCTGGACAAAAGCTATGCAATACTGGGTAACCTCCAGAATCAAGTAAATGAACTATATAATAAATCAACATTAACTTTGGCTTGATCGAACCATTATTTAGTGTAGTCAACGATTCAACCAATTTTTGAAAAAGAACTGGATTAGATTCATTCTCATGAACAAAGATATTTGTCAGTTCTAACATTGCGAATGCAGATTGAATTTTATTAAAATCCGATTTAATATGTGTAAAGTCATCAAGGAAGTCTGCGGCTGATAAAAATTGCAAATCCCGCGCAGCTTTTTTGTAATAAACAAATTCAATGAAATTCATCGGTTCGAGCACTGCACTGAGTTTGCTTTTTAGTGTCCTCACTCCCTTGGCAATCAAATTAATTTTGCCATTATTCTCAGAAAAGATTGATACAAGTTTACTCGTTTCGCGAAAGTTACGTTTCTTGAGAACAACACCTTTGTCTTTAATGATTTCTGACATTACTTAAAATTATAGGGGGGATAGAAAATATTTTCTTCTGTAATTATTGCCGTAATGAGATTTGATGGAGTTACATCGAAGGCTGGATTGTAAACCTGAATTCCATCATGACCAATTTGTACATTTTTAATTTTAGTTATCTCTTCGCTAGATCTCTCTTCTATTTCAATTTGTTCGCCGGAAGCTAGATTTGCATCTATTGTAGAACTTGGTGCCGCCACATAAAATGGGATATTATGATGAGCGGCATTAACAGCTAATGAATAAGTACCAATTTTATTTGCAGTATCACCGTTTCGTACAATTCTATCTGCGCCAAGTATAACTGCATCTACTGATTTTCTCTGCATCAAAAACGCCGCAGTAGAATCAATAATTATTTTATAGGAAATACCAACTCTACTTAATTCGAATGATGTAAGTCTTAAACCTTGAAAAAGCGGACGAGCTTCACATGCATAAACAAAATCCAGTTTATTTTGTTTGTACATTTCGTGGATAATCCCAA
>VGVX01000152.1 GCA_016873845.1 Ignavibacteria bacterium | reverse complement strand
ATTCCGAAGTTTTTCGTTTTTATAAAATTCTTCAACTGATTCAAGCCGACTTTTTATTGGTTCGATTCTTTTTAAAGGAAGTGTCATCCATCGTTTGAGAAGTCTTCCTCCCATTGCAGTTTTTGTTTTATCGAGAATTGAAATTAAAGTCCCGCTGCGAGAGCCGTCCAACATTGACGAAATGATTTCAAGATTTCTTTTTGTCGATGGATCAAGCGCCATGTAATCTGTTGAATTGTATAGAGAGATTTTTCGAATGTGATTGAGATTTGATTTTTGAGTCTCCTGCAAGTAATGGAATACAACTCCTGCAGCGATGATTGCATTCGATTGACTGTCCAATCCAAATCCTTTGAGCGAAGTTGTTTTGAAGTGCATAGTCAAAATTTCAAAACAATATTCGTATGAATATATCCAGTCATCGACTTTTGTTGTTGTAAATTTAAAAGGAATTTGACGAAGAAGAGATTCAAGTTTTGATTGTTCACGTTTTGATAAAAGAATTTCTGATGGAGAGATTGATTCAATTGTCTCCTTTAATTGCTTTTCGTGAACTTCGGTGGTATAAAATTCTCCCGTTGAAATATCTGCAAAAGAAACTCCAGCAATATCATCTTTCAAATAAATGGCTGCGAGATAATTATTAGACTTATGATCAAGCAGCTTTTCAGAGAATGCAACTCCTGGAGTAACAACCTCTATCACGTCGCGCTTAACAATTCCTTTTGCAAATTTCGGGTCTTCTAATTGTTCACAAATTGCCACTCTATAACCTGCGCGAACGAGTTTGGGCAGATACGAATCGAGTGCATGATGCGGAAATCCTGCTAACGGGACTTCGGAAGATGCGCCGTGTGCTCTTTTTGTTAATGTTATTCCTAAAACTTTTGCTGCTTTAACCGCGTCATCTTCAAATGTTTCAAAAAAATCTCCCATTCGGAAAAGCAGAATGGAATCGGGATGTTTTGCTTTTATCTTCTGATACTGCTTCATTAAGGGCGTTGACATACTGAAAAGTTAGCAAGAATAGAATTGAATTAAAAGAGTATTGTGTCTTAAAATTTTAACAAAAGGATTTTTAGAAAATTATTAGTGTGAAAAATTCAAAATACGTTATTCAAAATTCTCGAATTGTCCATTAACCTTAGCAACATTTCAGCAAAGAATATCAAAGAAACTAACGATAAGCTTCTTTACGATGTTTGATTCTATATATCAAGACTTGCTTGTTTTTATCATCTATATAAAAGAGAGTTCAGTAATTTCCTATTCGGATTCTGTATCCTTCATTTACATCTAGTTTTGAATTCCAATAGGTCGCGGTTCAAGTGAAAGCTTTTCAATTTTCTTTGAAATGATTAAAACTTCTCTGAAAGGAAAAGTATCAAGATCTTTCTGAGCGGAGGGTTTAATTATTACTTTGTAATTCACACTTTTTTAAGTATTCCTCCATTGTAAGATCTTTCCCTTTTACCAATTTAGCCCTTTTTAAGTCAGCAATATCTTCAAGTAATTCAACCGCTTCGTTAAATACAGGATTATCTTTTAACTTTTCCCAGTCTTTGCGTTTTATTCTGACCTCAGTTTTTGTCTTAGTAATCATAAATAGTTCCTTAAAACCTTGCAAAACTTATAAAAGTAATTCTATAAAGGCAAGAATGAAACAACACGATTTAGTTAGGGATCGAAAAAAGGGAATGGAGTAATATATAAGTGTCATATCTCATGCATAAAATATTACTCATTATCTTCCGGTTCAGATTCATCGATGATGTATAACTTTGAACAAATATCTCCCTTGAACTTACCAGTTTCTTTGCAATTATGGAAGTT
>VGVX01000151.1 GCA_016873845.1 Ignavibacteria bacterium | reverse complement strand
TTTCAGGTTCCCAATAAACTGGTCCACTTATTTCTGCTGGAATTTTATTTTCCTTTTTACTTCAGGAATTTATTTAAATTTTTTGCCTGCCTGCAGCAGGCAGGCCTCGTGCAATTCTTTTCCAAAGAATGGTTCCCATAACTCTTTTATCTTACTTTTTCGACAGTCTCGTTATGTGCAATTTTATTGTTGAGCAATATTTTCAATAGAGTCTGAATAAGAGAAAATATCATACTGGTTGGTAATGTTTTCCTTCAACGAATAATTAGAAATGAATAACTCTTTACCAATTTGATTAGAATCTTTAGTAACGTTACGCATTCCATAAGTTAAGTCCCAAGTTTTAATATTGGCAAATGAAAAAAGGTCTCTTATATACTCACTGTCGTCATAAGTAATCAACCATTTATGTTTGGTCTGCTTCATCACGTTCGCAAATCTTTCGTGGTCAAACATTTTATGAAGATTACCATTTTTGCCATATAAAGCGGATTTTGTGGCAGAATAATAAGGTGGGTCAAGAAATATAAATACATCATTGCCATCAGATAATATTACTTCTTCATAATCGAGATTAGAAATTTTAGTATTCACCAAAATTTTTGAAAGAGCTTTAACTCTTTCAATACTTGATTCAGTAAATCTTTTATGAAAAGCAGCATTTGAAAAACCTCCGCTTTCTGTTGTGCCCGAAAATGTGATTCTATTAAAAATGAAAAAAGCGGCTGCTTTTTTAGTGTTATCAAATGATTCTATGTTGTTTAATAAAAACCTATGCAATTCTTTACCATCAGGATAAGTAGAACGAAATTCAAGAATTGATTCAATAAGTTTGTTCGGATTCTCTTTGCACTCATTCCAAAAATGATAAAGGTTTTGGTAAATATCGTTTATCCAAAAAGTTCTCGAAGGGAATTTTTGTTTTAAATAAACGAAAACAGAACCACCTCCAACAAAAGGTTCTCTAAATTCCTTAAAGTCTGGTATTAATTTCGAAATCGAATCTATAGCTTTACTTTTACCGCCAGGATATCTGAGTGGACTTCTAATCATGTCAAACGCCTTCTATAATAACTTCAAAATTGTTTGCCTTTGCTTCTGCGAAAAGTCTATCGATAATCTCAACATTATTCACATTAAAACCAGCAGAGGATTTAAATACTTCTATTTCCGAAGTCGAACTTTGAGAAGATATTTTCTCAGAAATATTTGTAGATGTTAATTTTAAAACTGGCTTGGGAGTAAAATCAGTATCATCTATTTTTACATCGGTTAAATTACAATACAAAACCATTTTCAAAAGACCATCTTTTATATCGCCTATACTTGGTAATTTTGAATTACTTGAGTGTTTGCCTTCAATCAAAAATAAATTCTTGTCAACTATAGAAATTTCATCAGTCGTAAAGTAGTATTTGCCTCCAAGATAGTTTTCGATTGTGATAGTTGCTTTTGTTGATGTTGATAAAAATTCTTTTGGTTGTAAAGTCTGCATTTCTCTATTCTGGGCTTCCTTAGCTTTATTTCTTGAGGTAGCCATAAAATCTGCTACGCCTTTTTGAAATTGACTTTTAAAGCGTTGTATACCTCTCGAATTATGAAACGAAACTTTTAATTCTTCCTCAAGGCGATTATATGTTTTTTGAACAATATCAATTAGTGATGGAAGAGTGTCATTTATTTCTTTTAAATTCCAATGCAATGCTGAACTATGATAATTACTGATTTCCATAATTTTATTTTTGACATAGTTATTATCGAACTCTTGATCTGTAATTTTGTTTTTTCTTGAAGGATGGATGACAGCATTATTGTAATAGGCAAGGATGACATAGACATCTAAAAGACTCATTAATGAAACTGTATCCCATTGAATAAAGTCGCGGTCTCCTTTTGACCCTTCATCTTTAATAATTGGAATTACAGTAATTCTTTTGGGGACATTTAGAGAATTATAAA
>VGVX01000150.1 GCA_016873845.1 Ignavibacteria bacterium | reverse complement strand
CCCGCCAGCTTGTTGTGTTTTTATCTGATTTATGAAATACAATTCCGCTTCCGTAAGTTCCGATTAAGATGTTACCGGATTTATCGTATGCAACAGCTTTAACATAATCGTTTTGGATGCCGGTGTTAATCTTGTCGTATAGAGTAAAATTATTGGAGTTAAATTTGATTACACCACGATCGTATGTACCGAAATAAATGTCGGAATCATTAACTGCAATCACTTCAATTTCTACAATAGGGATGCTTCCAATCGTATCCTTTGAAAAAGAAATCCATTGTATCCCATCATGATACATGAAAGAAAATTTATTATATGTTGGACTTCTATCATAACCTGCCCATATGTTTCCTTTTGAATCTTCTGCAATAGTTTTGAAAATTGCAGCTTGTGTATAAAAATAATGAGACCAAACGTTATTGCTTATTCTTGATATACCGCTTTGATTTGCGATCCAAATGTTATTGTTACGATCTGAGTGAATATCATTAATAAAGTGTTCTAATCCTGAGTTAGTTCGGTTGTAAACAACCCAGCTTGTATCGTTGAATTTTGCTACCCCGCCCGACCACCATGTTCCAATCCATTTAATATTGTATTTATCAATTTCTATGGCTGTTATTTTATTTTCAGGTATATCTGAATTTCCGGTACGATACTGAATCCAGTTTGAACCATCGAATTTTATTAAGCCATTTTCTTCAGTTCCTATCCATATATTACCTAATGAGTCGAAAGCAAGTGCATTAGTTATGTTATCTTTTATGCCTGAATTTGATTTATTGTAGATGGTCCAATCAGTTCCATCAAATTTTGCAAGTCCATATCCATTTGTTAAAAACCATTTATGATTGTATTTATCAATGACAATTTTTTTCAGAGAACTTTTTGGGATCCCAGAAATTTGGAGATCAATGTTTATCCATTGTTTCTCGTCATACTTAAGAATATCTCCGCTCTTCATCATGCTCCAAATGGAACCTATCTTATCTACTGCCATTGATATAATTTGAGGATTAAACACGCCTGAATTTTTTGTAGAAAAAATTTTCCACTCGGTCGGTTGTGCTTTTATCTGCACAGCTATTATAATTACAATTAGAAGGATAAATCTTTTTTCTGTCATAAACATCTTAAATTTTAACACTAAATTTTGGGATGTCATCCCGTATCAAGAGACAACATCCCGTAAAACTAAAGTTACTTAAGTAACATAAATTTTTTAACTTCATGGAAATCGTTTGACCTCAATTCATAATAATATATTCCCGATTTTAATTCAGACTGGATAGAATTTAATTCTATTTCATAATTACCGGCATCCAAAGTGTTATTAAAAAGAGCAGCTACAATCTGACCAAGCACGTCGTATACTTTGAGTGAGGCAAATGAACTGTAAGGAATGCCAAACTTAATTTTTGTACTCGGATTGAATGGATTAGGATAGTTTTGTGACAGGTGAAATTCATTTGGTATATCAGAACCATTTGAGCCTCTTTTTTCTATTCCTTCACCATATCTAATTTGAACGGGGGATGAATAATCTGAATTATATCCTTCTATATCCCTCGCTCTTATTCTATATTGAGCATAACTTGGACCTGAACCAGCAGTGGTTATACTGTTATCGGTATAGAAAGAATCAGTTCCACTTGCAGTTGCGATTTCTGACCAGCTTGTCCATTGTCGTTACCTACTACATCCAGCCTCCGCTCTATCCTGACTCCGTTATTATTTATTCTTACATCAGGTTCAGTGATTGGAGTCCAAGTTAGTTTTGGTTTTCCAGCAACAGCTGTAACAGCTAAATTTTGCGGGACTAATGGATTGGCGTCGTATTGCTGATAAACAAGGTAGTTGTAATCGTTAAGCTGCACATAATATAGATCATTGCCATTTGAACCAAGCGCTTGCGATGAACTAAATAATGATGGCAAATTTAACGTTGAAGACCAAGTTGTTCCACCTGTTAATTTGCGG
>VGVX01000149.1 GCA_016873845.1 Ignavibacteria bacterium | reverse complement strand
AAGTATAACTATGATCCCGTGGTTAAGAATTGATCCAGCCGTCAATTTATTTCATAATAATATCAGCGGCGAAATATTGAAGAAGAATGTCGATAACAGTACGTTTTCATGGACTGCCAGATTGATCACAACTTTCATTCTCGGAGCTGATACGAGAATACAACTGATGTCGAATTATATAGGTAAACAAATTACGGCTCAAGGAGAAATCAAGCCATTCTTAATGCTCAGTGCGAATATCCGCAGAGAATTTTTTGACAAAAAATTATCGGTGACACTTCAAGCACAGAATCTATTTAAGACATTAAAGTTCGATGTCGATTTCAAGAGTGATAATTTTAAAACTTTTGCTCTTGTTACTCCGGAATCTCCAGTCTTTTATCTCACACTCAGTTATTCAATAAACAATTTTAAGCGTTCTACCCGCGCTCCAGAAAAAGTTGATCTGAACGTGAACGAAGGGTTATAATAAAAAATTGATTTGGATTAAAGCCGATTGAGTCATCATCAATCGGCTTTTACATTTTAAAGGGTAAATCTTAGAACCAATTGGTAAGCCAAACGAAGTTCCGTGAAGTGGAATGTAGTTTGGCGGAGTGCGAGATCTGAATTGGGGGATTTTTACAATTTTAATCCACATCTCAAAAATATTAATTACGAATGGCAAATACTTCCCATAAATCAATTTAACCGGAACAAATACTGTAATTACAAATCGAAAGGGAAAATTGATAAAGAGAGTTCAAGTCCCCATGATCTGTTCAATCTGATTACAGATAAAGCAAAAGGTTATGAGATAAACAGAAGAGCATATTTAGAAAAGCTCGCCGGGGATTTGGATTTATTATTTGTATAAAGAAATTGAAAGGTAAATAGCATTCTTGCATCTTTTTGAGATTTTGTATAATTTACTTCAGCAATCAAAGTAACGTAAGTAATTGGAAACTATTTGCGGGTGATTATATCAGATTACTTTGATTATGGGAAGCAGAATAAAGCATAATTCATAAATAAAAGTATTTTAAGATGAGGCTTAAATTTTTTCTGCGTGCGGTAACTCCAAATTCTGTTATACCGATTAATTATTATTATCATTTTTCCTCCGCTATCTACCTTTTATTAAGGTTTGGCTCAGAAGAGTTTGCTAAGTTTTTGCATGATATCGGTTTCACAGTTCCAGGCAAAAAGAAAAATTTCAAACTATTTGCTTTTGCAGTCGAATTTAAAAGGATAACCATAAATCAAAATCTTATAAACTTAGTTGAACCTGAAGTATTCCTTACAATTTCCTCACCTATAATTGAACCTTTTGTAAAAAACTTTATTATTGGAGTATTCACCAAACAAAATATCTTTATAAACTTTGAAGACTTATCTACAAAATTTAACATTCTTCAAGTTGAGAAATTATCAGAACCAATATTCAAAGACGAAATGATTTTTAATACTTTATCGCCCATTACGCTTTCCAAACCAATTGATAAAAATGGCAAGCCCTTTCCTTACTATCTCAGATATGATGATCCTGAATTATCACAATTCATGAAAAGTAATTTGCTGGATAAATACAAAGTGGTTCACAATAAACAACTAGAAGTTGATGATTTCACTTTTGAATTTGATAAGGATGAAATTGAACGGAAGAAAGGAAAAGTTTCTAAGCTGATCACAATTGCGGAACGCTCCCTTGAGGAGACCAAAATAAAAGCAATAAAATGCGACTTTAAAATCAAAACTCATCCTGAATTGATTAAAATTGGATATGAATGCGGCTTCGGGGCAAAGAATTCCATGGGTTTTGGATTGGTAAAGGCGGCTAAATAGAAATGTTTTCGAAATGTTTCTATACTTTGCTAAATAGTTCATAAGTATATTTTTGTAGTAGAAAATGAAAGCTGTAAAAAATGTATTCAAATGAAGAAAAAACACTAATCCTTGGCGCACTCTTCCACGACATAGGGAAGTTTCAACAGAGATGTACAGGCAATCCCGGTAAGAAATTCCATCAA
>VGVX01000148.1 GCA_016873845.1 Ignavibacteria bacterium | reverse complement strand
ATTTACCCGCCGAAGCTTCAGTGTAGGCGGGTTTATCCTCTGCATGCGAACTTTCCAACTTTATGAACTTTAGAAACTTTTTACTACTTCGCTATTGACAAAAGAAAGTCCGTTTGCTAAAATGCGGCTGGGAGAATTAAAGAATGAACTTAATTCAATCATACGGGCAGAAACCAAATCCGTTAGCTAACGGACTCGAGGAAGTAAGAAGAACACTTCGTGCAAACCACTACAGTCCAAAGACCGAAGAAAGTTATTTAAACTGGATAAAGAGATTTATTCTATTTCACAATAAGAAGCATCCAAATGAAATGGAAAAAACTGAAATTAGTGAGTTTCTAAATCATCTTGCTGTTGAGAAGCATGTTTCTTCCTCCACTCAAAATCAAGCATTGCAAGGGATATTATATTTATATAAAAATGTTTTGAAAAAGGAAATTGGATGGATTGAAGATATTAAACGTGTCTCAAAAATTAAACATTTGCCGGTTGTATTTTCAAAAAGAGAAACCGACAAAATATTTGAATACCTGAAAGGTGTGCCTAAATTAATTGTTTCACTTCTCTATGGTGGTGGTTTGAGACTTTCGGAAGCATTACGACTTCGTATAAAAGATATTGATTTTGATTACAAGCAAATAATAGTTCGAGATGGTAAAGGAGAAAAAGACAGGCATACTATTTTACCAACTTCAATCGTTCCTGAATTAAAAAATCATTTGAATAAAGTGTACAAGCAGCACAAGGAAGACTTACAAACGAACAGAGGGGAAACTATATTGCCCTATGCATTGAAATCTAAATATCCAAACGCTGGAAAAGAATTCGGCTGGCAATATGCGTTTCCGGCAGATAAATTTATAAAACATAAGGAGAGCAAATTAATCACACGCTGGCATATTCATGAAAGCACAATTCAAAGAGCAGTTAAAGAGGCGATTAGAAAAGCTGGTGTAACAAAACCGGGAAGCCCTCATACATTTCGTCACTCCTTTGCTACTCATTTGTTAGAAAATGGTTATGACATTAGAACTATTCAAGAACTCTTAGGACACAATTCAATTAAGACTACGATGATTTACACACATGTTCTTAATAGAGGGCTTGGTGTCAGGAGTCCGTTAGACTGAATAACAGAAGGAATATAGATATGCAGACCCTATTTTTAAATATTGAGATTTTAGAACAAATTGTACAAAATTGGAACATAGATATGCAGGCACGTGCATATCTATGTTCTTTAAACAATATCTACGTGCAGTATAAGTAATAGTTATATGCTAAAAATAGGACTAATTAAATGAAGAAAATTATAATTGTTTTACTACCGTTTGTTTTAATTTCTTGTGCTTCCTTTAATCCTGGTACAATAGAATATCGGTCAGCAATTACTTCACCGGGCAGTAAGCAAATTGACAGTGTCTATACTTTTGTGAAAGAGTATAATAATCAAGAAGCAAAATTAATTTTTGATACGGATTTCCGATATTATGATTTTGAGCCAATTTATATAAGTGTTTTTAACCGTTCAAATTCAACAATCTTAGTAGATCCTCTTAATGTGGAGAATCGCGTTAATATTGATGAGGTTTACAAAAAAACTAAAAGTGCACCGTTTGGATATTTCATTGGTTGGTCAATTCCGTGGGGAATTAATATGTTAGCTGGTTTACATTTTTTTTATGGTATCGCCTGGCCTGTTTTTGGAGTGGCAGCAATGGCAAAGACTAGCGGAGCTAATAGAAAAAGAGAGGATTATTATAATAGTGTTACACTTAAAAAAACAGAATTGCTCAGTGGGCAAGAAATCAATGGAGTGGTATTTATTGAAAATGATAGTAGCAAAACAATAAAACTAAATTTGATAAAAAATGATAGTATCAAAATAATTTTTCTATTTGATAAAATGAATAAAAAATCTAATTAATAGTAAGTCGCATATAACCAGCCAATCAACCCGCCCGCGTTTTCGCACTCGGCATTTGTGAAATTATTGGCTTTGTAAAGTTAAGCTGCATAGCCGTCCATCGGCTGACGGATGGGCGGCGGCAAGTCAAAGCCAG
>VGVX01000147.1 GCA_016873845.1 Ignavibacteria bacterium | reverse complement strand
AAAAGTTGGAGTTGAGCTGATTAGAACTAAGAATCCGAGAATATTTTTCGTTTTAATTAAATTTTGAAATTGAGATAGCAATTCTCGTTGCGTTGGTTATATTCATTGTTCAGGTTTGAACTCTCTAATTCCTTTCTTTCCAATATCGCTTCGAAAATATTTATTCTCGAATTGGATTTTTTCAGCGGCATTGTAAACCAATTCTACTAACTCAGAAAAATGTTTTGTTTGAGATGATGCAGTAATGTTTAATACTCTTCCTCCGTTTGTAATTAATATTGAATCTTCAAATTTAGTCCCAGCATGAAATACTCTGATGTTTTCTATTTCTTCAACTTCGCTTAATCCAAAGATTTCAAATCCCTTTTCGAAAGTATCGGGATAACCATCCGAAGTTAATACAACACAGATTGCCGCACCTCGATTAATTATATCAAAAGATTTCAATTCTCCAGAAGCTATTTCATATATAATCTGCAGCAGGTCTGATTTAAGAGTTTGCACTACAACTTGTGTTTCTGGATCACCAAATCTGCAATTAAACTCAATGACCTTGATTCCATTTACTGTTTCAATTAAACCGCAATAAAGACATCCTGAAAATTTTCGACCTTCAGTTTTGAGCCCAATTAAAGTTGGTTCAACAATTTTCTTTTGGATTTCTCTAATTTTATCCTCATCGAGTATACTTGAAAATGAGTATGAACCCATACCGCCTGTGTTTTTCCCTCTATCACCATCGTAAACTTTTTTGTAATCCTGAGCTGGATTTAACAAAATATATTTCTCTCCATCAGTCAAAACAAAGACAGATACTTCCTCACCGGTTAGAAATTCTTCAATCACAATTTTATTGCCGGCATCGCCAAATAGTTTACCTAAAAATATTTTGTCTATTATTTTCTGAGCTGAATCGTAATCGTTGCAAATAGTAACCCCCTTACCAGCGGCTAATCCATCGACTTTAATAACAGTTGGATATGAAACTCTCTGAAGATATTGTATTGCCTCATTTCTTTGATTTACATTGAATGTCTCATAGCTTGCAGTAGGAATATCATATTTTTTCATTAAATATTTTGCGAATACCTTACTCCCCTCTATCTCAGCGGCTGATTTTGTCGGGCCAAATACTTTAATGCCAAAACTTAATAGATGGTCGGCTAAACCATTTACAAGCGGAACTTCCGGTCCAACAACTACCAAATCAATTATATTTTTAATACAGAAATTTGAAATCTCGTTAAAGTCTGTAATATTTAGATCGATATTTTCAGCAAACCTCATAGTTCCAGGATTTCCAGGCAGTGCAAACAATTTATTAAGTAAAGGACTTTGTGCTAACTTCCAGCAAAGCGCGTCTTCCCTTCCACCTGAACCTATTACTACAACGTTTAATTTCATGCTTCCAATTGAAATTGAAATTCTTTAATTAACTCTTGGGTAAGATATTTTCTATTAAACCGCTGGACGAAATCATCTTTTGGTTTCGGCAGCTGCTTCTTAGAAAATAACTCATAAAATTTCACGATTGCATTTTTGATTCCATCCACATCTTCGGGAGAAGTAATGATTGAAGCTTCATATTCTCTTAACAATTGCGAAGCCGCCCCTTCAGGTACGCACCCGAGTATCGGCTTTTTTGCTCCAAAATATTCATACAGTTTGCTCGTTGCAACAAGATGAGGATTTTTAGAATGACGAATCATTAACCATAACACATCTGAATCGAGTAAATACTTGACAGAATCTTTATGTTCGATATATCCTACAATATTAAAGGCATTGAACAAGTTAACATCGGAAATAAGTCTTTCATACTTCTTCTTGAAATTTCCAACAAAACAAAATTCGATTTTATTAGAAAGTTCTGGTTTTTCAAAAAACAACTTTTTAACAGCTTCAATAAAAAATTTTGGAGTACGCTCATCATAAAAGACTCCGCTGTATGTAAGTCTCATTTTATTTTTCGGCTTAGATGATGGAAAATTAATTTGAAAATCTTCTTCATCAAATCCATGAGGAATAATTTTAATATCCTCCGAAGATAAAAAGGGATAATTGATCAACAAATGTTCTTTAAGCTGTCTGGTATAGACAATTATTTTATTTGTATTTAAAAGAACTCGTTGTTCCATTTTTTTTACTA
>VGVX01000146.1 GCA_016873845.1 Ignavibacteria bacterium | reverse complement strand
AATACCGGAATGGTAGGTTACCCTGAAACAATTACAGACCCTTCGTATCATGGACAAATACTCGTTTTAACCTATCCATTGGTCGGTAATTATGGCGTACCAGGAAGAGAACTGGAAAATGAACTTCTAAAAAATTTCGAATCGGACAAAATTCAAGTACGGGGTTTGATAATTTCTGACTATTCTAGGAACTATTCTCATTGGGATGCAAAACAATCGCTTCATGAATGGATGCTATTAGAAAAAATTCCAGGTATCTATGGAGTAGATACAAGAAAGCTAACACAAAAGCTTAGAGTAAAAGGCAGCATGCTTGGTAAAATTGTAAGTTCCGCAAAAAACGATTTACACTTTGAAGATCCAAACCTGCGACTTCTTGCTAAAGAGGCTTCGTGTATAGAGAAAATTGTTTATCAAAAAGGGGAAAAGGCAATTGCGCTTATTGATTGCGGAGTTAAACACAATATCATTCAAGCATTTCTTAGAAGAAATATAACTGTAATTCGCATTCCATATGGAGAAGACTTTTTAAAAGAGAATCCCGATGGTATTCTTCTTTCTAATGGTCCGGGCGATCCTAAACTTTGTGTAGAGCTAATCGAACAAACTAAAAAAGCAATTGAGTTTGAAATCCCAATTCTTGGAATCTGTCTCGGTTCGCAAATACTTGCACTTGCAGCGGGAGCGAAAACATATAAATTAAAATACGGTCATCGAAGTCATAACCAGCCTGTTAATGAAGTCGGTACGAAAAGGTGTTATATCACTTCTCAAAATCATGGATATGCGATTGACTCAAAAACTTTACCTGAAGATTGGCGTGAATGGTTTACAAATGATAATGACCGAACTAATGAAGGAATAATGCACATTTATAAACCATTCTTCGGTGCACAATTTCATCCTGAAGCGTCTCCGGGTCCGGATGATACAGAATTCATATTTGATCTTTTCCTTAGAGCAATGAGATAATTAAATGGTGAAAAAGGGATTTCCAAAGAAGGTTTTAATTCTCGGCAGCGGCGCTCTACAAATCGGGCAAGCTGGTGAGTTCGACTATTCCGGAAGTCAGGCAATCAAAGTTTTAAAAGAAGACGGAATTGAATCTGTTCTTGTAAATCCAAACATTGCTACGATCCAGACATCGGAAAATCTTGCCGATAAAGTATATTTCCTTCCCTTAAGAACAGACGTTGTTGAACGAGTGATAGAAAAAGAAAAACCCAATGGAATACTTCTCGGATTTGGCGGACAGACAGCATTAAACGTTGGAGTTGAGCTGTATGAGAAAGGGATATTAGAGAATTTTAGTGTTAGCGTTCTTGGCACACCGATTCAGTCAATAAAGGATACCGAAGATAGATTTTTATTTGCGAAGCGAGTTGAAGAAGCTGGATTTAAAATTGCGAATAGTAAAACTGTAAACAGCGTAGAAGAAGCCATCGCGGCCGCTGAGAGGATTAAGTATCCTGTGATGGTGAGAATTGCTTACGCTTTGGGAGGATTAGGATCAGGCATCGTTAATGATCGTGATGAACTTATAAAAAAAGCTGAACGGGCTTTTAAATTTACTGACCAAATTTTAATCGAAGAATCCCTTTATGGCTGGAAAGAATTAGAATATGAAATTGTGCGTGACAGTTTCAACAACTGTATTTCAGTCTGTGCGATGGAAAACATTGATCCGATGGGTATTCATACAGGCGACAGCATTGTTGTTGCCCCTCTTCAAACTTTATCGGCTGAAGAAAATTTCAAACTGCGGTCTATCGGCATCAAGCTGATTCGGCACCTTGGAATTATTGGTGAATGTAATGTTCAATTTGCACTCAATCCTGAAACAAACGACTACAGAATAATTGAAGTGAATGCGCGGTTGAGTCGTAGTTCTGCATTAGCGTCAAAAGCTACAGGCTATCCACTTGCATTCGTTGCGACAAAACTAATGCTCGGCTATAGTCTTAATGAAATCGTCAATAACATCACCAAAGAAACTTCTGCTTGCTTTGAACCAGCTCTTGACTACATAGTTGTAAAATTTCCTCGATGGGATTTACAAAAATTTAAACTGGTAAGCACTCAACTTGGCTCTGAGATGAAGTCTGTCGGCGAGGTTATGGCAATTGCAAGAACATTCGAAGAAGCATTTCAGAAAGCCATTCGGATGCTTGATATTGGATTGAATGGATTCTCCGGCAACGAGCTAAACGCAGCTGAGGGTATCGAGACCGATTTATCGGTTCCAACTGACAGAAGAATTTTCTTCGTTGCT
>VGVX01000145.1 GCA_016873845.1 Ignavibacteria bacterium | reverse complement strand
TCAACAGCGAATAATAAAGAGGGGGATGATGACCAGCTTACAATTAAATTTCTTAAAGATTATATCTTTAAATCAGTGATAAATTGAAATTAAATAATAACTTATGATCAAACCACGAGTGAAAATTTGCTGCATCTCATCAATTGAAGAAGCAAATATGGCAGTCAAATATGGTGCTTCTGCACTTGGACTTGTTTCAGAAATGCCCAGCGGACCAGGTGTAATTTCTGAAAAATTGATTTATGAAATTGCGGCAACAATTCCCCCGGCAATAGGCAGCTTTTTACTTACAAGCAAGCGATCTGCCGATGAGATCATTCAGCAGCAAAAAAAATGCAGAGTGAATTCAATTCAGCTATGTGATTTTGTTGAACGGAGTGGATTAGAAAAACTGAGAATTGAACTCCCTGGCATCTCGCTTATTCAAGTCATTCATGTAAAAGAAGGGTCGTCAATCAAAGAAGCTGTTGAGGTTTCACCTTTTGTGGACGCTTTGCTTTTAGATTCCGGTGATAAAAACTCTGAGATAAAAGAATTAGGCGGAACAGGGCGAGTTCACAATTGGGAGATTAGCAGAGAAATTAATAAAAGAGTCAGCATCCCAATTTTTCTTGCTGGCGGATTGAATCTTGAAAATGTCGTCGACGCAATTAAACAAGTTGAACCTTTTGGGGTTGATGTTTGCAGCGGAGTACGCACTAATGGAAAAATGGACGAAATAAAGCTCTCAAAATTCTTCAAAAATATAAACAGTAAGATTCAGTTTTGTAAGTAAAAACTTGAAATCAATATATCAAATTTATAATATTACTCAGGAGATGAAATGAAAAATAAAATTTTAATAGCTTCTCTTATCGGTTTTACTTTATCACTTTCTTTTTACTCATGTGTTATTGAAGATGGGATTAATAATCCCGAAAACGTTGGCAAGAATTTTCCCGTTATAGTTAATACGTTAAACACATTCACATTTACTGTAGATGCTGATGACTTTTCACTAACTCGGAATGAAACACTTTCATTTGATACTGATTCACTGACAATTACACTCGTTGTATCTTCATACTCAGCCGGATCTGGTTCAATTGTTGTCCGGAATTCGGTGAATGAAATTTTCTTCAGCGACAATCTGAATTCAAACAAAGTGGTGACCCTGCCCGCTGCGACAGAGAATACTCCAAAGTCAGTTGCAATAACTCTTTCAAACTTTCGGGGAAAAATATCCTTCGTTGTAACAAAAAAGAAATAAAATTAAATAGGAATAATCATGTCAAAGAAAACAAAAATCTGGCTTGTGGTTGCTGCAGTATTTTTATTTGTAGTAGTAGTCTTCGTTGGTTTTGGAATTTATGTCGGAGCTTTCAGTTCAGTCGAAATAACTGAAGGATATCGAGGTCCATACGATTTCGTTTACACCAAGCATAAAGGACCCTACCAGCTTGTCAGCGAGAAAATTAAAAAAGTCGAAACGCTTCTCAAAGAAAAAAACATCGAACAGACAATCGCAGCCGGCCGGTACTACGACGATCCTGCAACTACACCTAAAGAATTATTAAGAAGCGATGCAGGCGTCTTTGTTTCCAGCCCAGTTCAGGTTGAACCACCGCTTTATTATGAACAAATCGTTGAGCGATATGTTATAATTGGGAAAATCAAAGCTCATCCTGCCATTGCTCCTTTCAAAACTTATCCGGCAATTAATGAGTATATCGAATTAAAGGGATACACTGTAACCGGACCAGCATTTGAAATCTATAATGAAGATGGAAGTGTTGAAGTTCACTTGCCCGTTTCAAAATAGTGAGTAGGAAATGAATTACAATGAAATATTTTTTGAAAACAAAAAAATTGCTGTTGTTGGTGTTTCCCGCAATAAGCATAAGTTTGGTAACATAATCTTCAACGAACTTCTAAAGAGAGAGTTTGAGCCGATACCAGTCAATCCAAACTTAGAAGAGATAACTGGCAAAAAGTGCTACAAAACCATTTGTGAAGTGCCGCAAAAAGTTGACACGGTTATAACTGTTACTCCGCCAAATTCAGCGCTTAAAATAGCAAAAGAGTGTTATTCAAACGGGATTGCTAACATTTGGTTCCAGCAAGGTTCAGAATCGAATGAGGCATTAGAATTTTGCAGACAAAATGAGATCAACTTTATTTCCGGAAAATGTGTATTAATGTATCTTGAGCCGGTAAAATCCTTTCATAAGTTTCATAGATTTTTTTCAAAAGTCTTTGGAAAATATTGATACTCATTTTTTCCTGCCTTAGTGTAAAATAATTAGTACCTGAGATAAGTC
>VGVX01000144.1 GCA_016873845.1 Ignavibacteria bacterium | reverse complement strand
ATGATTTTCAATTTTAATTTTTGAAGCTTTGTCGCTGAACATGATTTTCTCCTTTTTTTATTTAGCAGTTATACTTTTTTTAGTATTATCAAAGAAAGGTCGTCATTCGCACGTGCCTCGCCGATGAATTGTCCTATTTCAAAAATAATTCTTTCGCCGATGTGCTTTGGCGAGGAACTCCGCATGTCCTTCAGAAGATTGAAAAATCTTTCCGAGCCGAAAAACTGCCCCTGCTCGTTTTGTGCCTCTGTTAAACCGTCTGAATATGCGAAGAATATCTCGCCAGTTTTAAGCTTACGAGTTTGTTCGGTGTATCGATTGTTGTTTATTAATCCAAGTGCGGCTTCACCTTTATCTAATTCTTTAATGCTGTCAGCTTTTATTAAAACGGGAGGAAGGTGTCCCGCATTTACATAACTTAACTTGCCTAAATTCGGTGCGAGCTCAACATACAGCAAAGAAGCAAAAATATTTCTTAGACTATCTCTGAAAAAGATGTTATTAATTTTTGAGACGAGTTTTGACAGAGAATTGTATTCATCGGTCAAAGCTCTGATGGTTGCTTGCAGTTTTGTCGTCAGTAAAGCGGCTTGTAATCCTTTGCCTGCAATATCTGCGATTGCAATTCCGAATCGGTTGTCGCTTATTTTAATGAAGTCGACTAAATCGCCGCCGACTTCATTCGCAGGGCGAGTGTAAAGCCAAAGTTCCCAGCCCGGAACGGTTGGACATTGATCGGGCATAAGCGCAAGCTGAACTTTTTTGCCTGCTTCGAGTTCGCTGCGGGCGAGGAGCTTATCTTTTAATTCAAGCATTAAGACAATTAGTATTAAAATTCCACCGAGCAATCCCTCGTTTGTTCTTACGTTTGTATGTTCAAAGCTTATGCTTCGCGAAAAGAGGATTAGGACAACACCAATCAACAAGAGTATGCGCCGAAGAGGCGTGAGCTTGAAAAACATTCCTTTCAGCACCCACCACATTATAAAGAAGAATCGTTTCAGCCAGTGCATCTTATCGAGCTGAAGTTTTTTATCCGGATCGATGTAGAAATCTTTCAGATCTCGCATTTCGCTTCGGGCTTTTCTAAAAATGTCTTCTTCGGTCAGATCGCGTCGGATCGTTTCGAAGAATTTTGGTTCTGTGTTCGGTTTGGAATTATCTGAAGTCATTGATTTCGCATTTTTCTTAGTTCAATCATACGGAATTTTTTGGAATGTGTTGTGGTCAGAATTGTGTCTTTGTCTTTTTTCATTTTACAAAAGTTCTCGAGTATAATGCTGTATTTAACCAGTAACAACAATTTCACAAAACAAACTAGAACTATCAACTTCTTCTATCTTCACCGAGATGTTGTTTATGCTTGATGTTAATGCCTTGAATTGATCTGATGAGACTGTTGTTGCAGTGAATCCATCCTTGCAAACAATATTTCCGTTTTTTGTTTTTTTGTAATCGATTTCTCCCAGCAGTCTGGCATTTGACTGCATTTGGAACCACTCTAAACGATAATCCCAAAATTTTTCTGAGTAAGATGAGAAGAGAACAATTCCGCCGCGTTTTGTTACGCGAATACTTTCTTCGATTAAATTTTTCATATCGACATGAAATGCAGAAATCCCATTCTGAATACAAACCACCACATCAAAAGTATGGTTTAAAAACGAAAGTTGTTCAGCGTTCATCTGAGCAAAGAAGCAGTTAGAAATACTTCCAAACATTTCTTTGCCAAGCATTAAACTCGAAAGTGAAGTATCAATTCCAATTATTGACTTAGCTTTTTTACTGAGGGATGGAAATATTCTTCCGTAACCGCAGCCAAGCTCAATCGCCCAATCACTTGAACGGAGTTTCTCTAAAACATGATTCACTTCCGCATTCAAATACTGCTGAACACGCGGGGTTACAACTTCGTAAACACGTTTCAGTTTTTGAGCGGAGAGGGTGCGAGTGTAATAAGAAAACATATAATTAACTCTGCTTTAAGACTTTCTTTACTTTCTTCTTTATCAGCTTTTTATCTTCTCATAAGATGGCGGTGGACCTGTGCGGACTTATTTATTGTTAATAAACACTACATCCGAAAATTTCCAGTTGAACGAGCTCAATAAAAAACTATTTATGCAGTGGCCGTTACAAAGCTTTTGCTGTTGGAAGTGTCCTGAACTCTATGCACTTTCGTATTGAAGGATACTGAGCTGTTCGGGTTTCATTCTTTGACTTAAGTTCATGATTTCAATTCCAACCACTTTCCCCTCTGCATTAAAATCCAATACGACACCAGGTTGTACTTCTTCCGACTCAACGATTGAGGACTCATCCAATCGGAAGTAAAGTGCATCATCTTCTTTGCTTATTTTAAGTTTCATTGTTTTTCCTCTTATTTCAATCTCTTTACTTTCTTCCTTATCAGCTTTTTAATCTTCTCATAAGATGGCGGTGG
>VGVX01000143.1 GCA_016873845.1 Ignavibacteria bacterium | reverse complement strand
GCAATGATGTTTTCTGCATAGGTCTTCGCGGCTTGTATTCGCTTTTCTGCATTTTTGCGCTCTGTGATGTCAGTCGAGAGAATAAGTACACCCTCGGGAACAGGTTGAATCCTTAGTTCTAACCATCCTATTTTCTCGTCTGGAAATGTGATTTCATTCTCCATTGTGTAGTGTATACGTTCCTCCAAGCAACGTTTAATCACCTTAAAGACGTTGGTCTTTTCAAAGTCGGGCCAAATATCCATGTACTTCTTGCCTAAGAGTTCTTGTTTCGGGTGACGGAAATGTTTAGCGGCTGCATCGTTGATATAGATGTATCGCCAGTCGAAACCAATGATCTGGCAACCTTCCATCAGGTTGTCAAGAGTGTTGTGATGAAAGTCTTCGTTCGAATGTTTAGTTTTTGATTTCATATCAATTTCCTCGTTGTTAGATCATAGCGGCACGTGCTAATGACGTATAACGTATCGCAAAATCGTCGCCGATGAGTTACGTACGAGGCATCCGGTCGCTTGTACTGTTGCCTGATTCACGTCAATGCTCTTACCATCAGAACTATTGGTGACCAACGGATCAAAGCTGGCTTCGACCAAATTATGTGCGTAGAGTGAAGCGGCGCGCTGTTCTTCTTCCTCTCTAATCCTTTTTTTCATTTCACCTTCTAACTCTGCAGTGCGTTCTTTAACCAATTGTTCATGCTGTTTACGATGTTTAATAAGTTCATCCTCCGCCAGTTTCTGATTTGTTATGTCATTAGTAAAACCTATTACTCCAATAATATTGTCGTCATCATCCTTGAAGGGAATTTTATCTGTCCGCACCCAGAAGTGTGTTCCGTTTGGAGATTTCATATGCTCAATGATATTTCTTTTGGGCTTCTTTGAACTAATGACTTCCAAATCATCTTTCCAAAAAGCATCCGCTTGTTCTTTGGAATACAATTCGAAACAAGATTTACCTTCTATTTGTATTTTACTTAAAACCATTACATCGGCAAAAGCTTTGTTTACCTTAATAAAACGATTCTCTTTAGCCTTATATTTGTTTTGTTTTTCTTTCAAAATAAAAGATACCATGCTAGAATTGTGCAATCTATATTTAATTTTGTCTTCAATGGAAAATATTTAGGCAGTATAGGTATTAAGCTCATAGGACATAATCCAATTTTGATTTGAGTGCATGTTGAAATTAATTGATTGAAAATAAATATGCAATAAAAACCTTACGAAATAATATCATGATAATAAGTTATTTCCTTTTCATCGGACCAATGATAAAAATCGACATCTTTTGATGGGATAAAAATACCACCAGTGTACTTTGCTTCGACAATAAATTCCAAATGCAAACGACTATTTGATGAAATTACTTTTACTAAACTTATAGGCATGATATCGAAGTTTGTTTCTTCCTTCACTTCCCTCTTTAGCGCGTCGAGCAGTGTTTCTACTAAAAGAGTTGGCAGGAGTCTTGACAGCCGGCTTTTATCAAGAAACTTTGAATGATACAGTTTAAGAAATTTATTTAGTGTTAAAGGTATCAAATCGGTTTCCTTGCCTGATTGCCAAAATGAGCTTTGGTAGTCTATCAAACTGGAAAGAATATGTTTGGATAATTCATTCCTTGTGTTGATCCACTTTAATGCAACGATCCCGTTGTCTGAAATTTTCTGATTAACAACGGGGATGCTCTTTTCTAAGCGTGGATCCGATATTTCAAATGTAAGTTTACTATTCTGTACCATTACTTTTGCATAAACAATTTTTTTTACTATACACTTATCCCGTTCTAGTTTTAGGGCTGGCCCGCCTGCCTCACAGCTATATACTTGGCGGGTTTACCCGCCTTCCTTATTGCTATATACCTGGCGGGCAGGTTTCGATCGGCAAATTTATGCTCGCAGGGTTCTACTAACGTTTTCATATCAATATATTTAAGATATTGTTCTAAAGGCATCCTAAGGATTTTTGATAGAATGATCCGTCCGATTTTCTTTTTCATTCTCAGCTATAAGATATGAAGGTAGAAAGAATTACAATGAAAGATTTTCTTCGTATATCTTCCTGCCTAAATCTAAACATCCTTCAGCGAAGCTTCCATTGGATTTGTGCTTTTTATTGTTTCTCTTTTTTCACCTATTAACCTCTTTTTTGCTTCTTCAATTATGATCTCTCTTAATTCTTGTTCAGTGTATCCGAGTTTGGCGGAATATGTTCGAACAATATCCTCGAACATCTTATTCTGGTTGAATAGTTTCAGTTTATCGCTAAACACTAAAACTCCTTCGGGGATGAACTTGAAAATATTTTCAATAAAGATTTTGAACAGTATTATTTCCGATAAAGAGTTAAAAAATATAATTGAAAATTGAAAAACGAAAAAATTATAAACTATAAGTTGTTCATTTTTTTAATCATTGCAAAAAAACTAAAAAAGTGGGCGATAATTTCACACCGCCTCTAAGAAAAGCCCGACTTTTAAG
>VGVX01000142.1 GCA_016873845.1 Ignavibacteria bacterium | reverse complement strand
AAGAGAACTAAAATTCGATTCACTTTTCGATAAAGCATACCTTAGAAAGTCAGAAAGTAAAATGGTCATTTCTCTTGCTTTAGCTGGATCAGAGATAGTGAGTGAGCTGATAGAGTTCAAACTATTAAAGATAAAATGAGGATTGATTTGAAAACGTAGATTTCTTAATTCTGCTTCGATAATACTTGTCTTTAATTCCGACTCCCGCTCTAATTTTTCATTATAGCTTTCGTAATAAAGTAAAGTGTAATGAAAGATCACAAAAACAGAGTAAATTAAAACTCCAATAATCGAACGCCACAAAATCGAATCGATAAAGAATGTGTAATATTCGTGGCTTTGACCTGCCAGCTCGAAGAGGACTACGTAATTAAATTCGAGCCAAATTCCTGTCACAACCAAAGAAGCAATTGCATGATTAAAAAATATTTTCAGCGGTTTAGATGATTCAAATGAAATATACTTTGTCGGAAACTTTGATGCATACCCAAGTGCTAGAAAAAATAAAAAGAAAATAAATGCGTCGATTAATCTGCTGACTGTTTCCCCAGTCGAAACATAATTCAACCCAAAAAAATAAAACAGCGAAACTATGAACCAAAAAATCGCGAAGTGCAGAAAAGTATTTTTTCGTGAAATGTTTAACATTCTGTTGTAAATATAAGTGAATTGAAGAAAAAAGATTTCATCCCGATAAGTCGGGATGGAATCTTTCCAGCAGTTCTTTCACTTTTACGAAATTTTATACTCTCTTTATCTCACCGCCGCCAAAAATTACCGTTCCTTTGACAAATAAAGTGCGGTCTTTTGGGAGAGCCTCGGTGGATTCACGTAATCCTTTCTCTGAAAATCCGCCGAAGATGGGTAAAACATCAACCACAAGGCGCCAATCCCTCGGAATGTAAATTTCCCATCCGCCAAAAGCTGCAAATGTATCGAGAACATGATCGCCTGGAGCTAATTTACACTTTGATAAATCGATTTCAGAACCACCAAAGATTGCTGTTACTTTTCCCCCTTGAAAGTTTTCAGATACAAAAGTTTTTTCTCCGCCGCCGAAAATCGCAATGTCATCAATCTGATCTGCGTTTATCGGAGCCCCCCTGCGTTGAAAAAAATGTGGCATATTGTCTCCCCATGAAACGCGTCTAATAATTAAGTACACACCAATTGCGATCAATAAGACAGGCCAAAGCATATGAAGATCGTAATCCATCCATGGAAAAATTCTTGGCAGAAGAAAAAATCCACCGACGAGCATCGCAATTAATCCGAATCCCTTATGGCTTGACGAAAGGAAACTAATCAGTCCAATAATAAAAAGAATGAACGGCCAGGAAAAGACTACATGCTTTATTTCCCAATCGAGCATCCCAATATTTGCGAAAAGTAAAATTAGACCGGCTCCAACGAGAATTATTCCCATCAGTAATCGTGCTGAATAATTTTTTTTATGTTCCATTTTGTTCTCCTTAAAATATTATTTAACAATCATAAAAATTTTAGAAATCAATCTGCTTCTAAAAATACAATTTAATATGAACTTTCCCCTATCGGGGCTGTCTAAAAAGGTTCTCTCGATACTCCCGACCGAAGCCGGGAACTCGAGAACCTTCAAAACTTAGTCGGTTTTCGAGTGTTCTTCGACGAAAAGCCGAAGAACGTATCGAGAAAACCTACTTATTGGTCACCCTCGAATAAAGGGGTGAGTTGTTATTTGAAATTATAACTAAAGAATATTGACATGGTTTATTTTTTTTCTTCTTCGCAAAGTTAAAAAGAGAGTTACAGTTTAAGAATCACTTTTCGGTGAATGGCGGGAATTTGTCGGCGAGTGATACATAGTATTAACCTTCGAGGTTGTACTTTTCAAAATGTTAGCAAACCTCGAAGGTTTTAGAAGTCTCAAACGACCTCAGTTAGAATTTGAAGGTGGTTAACTATTTATGGATTCGCTGCCGCATCCCGCCCTTTACTTCGTTCAATCGATTGAAGCGCGAGATAGTTTGCTCCAAACTTTTTCAGGTTTTCTAACTCTGTATCGTACTGATCAAAATGTGTTTCTTCATCCAGCACGAGACTTTCAAATAACTGCTTTGATATTGCATCGGCATTAGCTGAGCATTCATTTGCCCAAAGGTTATAATCTTTAGCACTTTCTTGTTCCATCTTTGCAGAAAGCTTTAGCATTTTTTCAACATCTGTTATTTTTTCAACTGCGGTAGATGGTGCCATTTCTACATCACCTTTAAGAAATAGAATTCTCTCGGCAAGTCTTTCAACGTGAATCATTTCTTGAATCGCTGTTTTTTTGAACAAGTTCGCTAGAAGATCAAAGCTCTGATCATCGCAATGAAAATGGAAATACATATATTGATGGACGGCAGTCAGTTCATCCGCAACCGCTTTATTTAGTAGCTCAATACTTTTTTCGTGCATATAAAAGCTCCTCTCAATTAATTTCAACTATTTGATTTTCAATTTACT
>VGVX01000141.1 GCA_016873845.1 Ignavibacteria bacterium | reverse complement strand
TGACTAAGTTTTTCTTCTCTAAATATTCTGCGGAAATCGATTTCGTTCTCTCCATTTGAAAACAAGCAGAGTTTCATTTTCCCTTTGGCTGTAATTCTCAATCGGTTACAGCTGTCACAGAAATGATCGGAGATGGAACTTATGAAGCTTATTTTTCCTTTGTAACCGATCAATTCATAATCCTTTGAAACCAAGCTTAGTTTCTCATCCAAAGTTTTTAGTTGATATTTCTGCTCAATTATATTTCGTATCTCAGAAGATGAGATAAATCCATCCTTGCTCCAGGCATTATTTGTAAACGGCATAAATTCAATGAAGCGAATGTTCATATCCTTATCTTTAATAAATTCGATAAAGTCTAATATTTCATCGTCATTAATATTTCTGATGATAACAGCATTTAATTTAAGAGGAGCGAATTTCAGTGAAAGGGCTTTATCAATTGAGCGCAAGACAGAATGAAGAGAATCACTTCCGGTAATTGCGGTGAACTTGTTAGGGTCCAACGAATCAAGACTTATATTGAGCTTATTGAACCAGAACTTTTTCAATGCCTCAAGATTTTCCTTAAGCAATGTTCCGTTCGTAGTTAAGCCAATTTCAAAGTCATAATCTTTTTTCAATCGACCGACTTCTTCAAATAATTGAAGAAAGTCTTTCCTCGCAAGTGGTTCACCGCCTGTAAATCGGATTTTTCTTACTTCAAAACTCTGCAGAAAAATTTTAACTAATCTAAGAAGTTCTTCATTACTTAAAAGTTCAGTTTGATTTATAAGAGTCCGCTGCAAGTTTTTCGGATTGCAATAAATGCAGTTCAGGTTGCATTTATCTGTCAGTGAAATCCTCAGATAATCATGAACTCTATTAAAGCGGTCTATTAGTTTCATTTTCTTTATGTGTTAAAAAGATTCCATCTCTTAACGATTGTTTCGCATCTGGAAGAGATGGAATCTTTATGATTCTATATTCCTAATTTTACAATAGAACAACAGCGAGTAACCCAGCAATTATTACCACATAAGCCGGATGAAGATTGAAAGCCAGAATCAATACAGCTCCAAGAATTAAAAAAGATAAAGTCTTCAGATCAACAAAATTTTTAACTGCATATTGATACATTATCGCGGCTATCATTCCAACAATTGCGAATTTTATCCCGTTGAAAGCTTTGACTACATATTCATTTTTTTCATACTGAGCATGGAAATATGCCGCTATCATAATAATAGTGGCGGGCATCAGCATGTTTCCGAGATTCGCTATTACCGCACCGAGAACTCCAGCAACTTTGTAACCCGTATAGGTCGCAAACTTAATTGAAATTGCACCGGGAAAAACTTCAACCATACCTAGAATTTTTAAAAACTCATCGTTGGATAACCATTCATGGTTTTTCACGACTTCTCTTTCAATCAAAGGAATAAGAGAGTATGCACCGCCGAAAGAAAATGAGCCAACCTTTATAAATGAAATTAAAAGTTCAAATAAATTACTTAACATTATTCTTCTCCAACGATATCATCAATCCAGCTTAAGGCAGCCATCATCGAGGGTAAGCCAATAGTTGGCAGTGAAAGTAATGCAACGTGCCGCATTTCTTCTTTAGTTACTCCAACCTTCAGTGCCTTTCTTGCGTGTGAATGTACAGCACCTTCCAATCTCGCACCGGTTGAAATTGCAAGCTTGATCAATGCACGCGTTTTTTCATCAAGCGGTCCGGCATTATGAACTGTATCTCCCAATTCTTCATAAGCTTTTCCAACTTGTGGATAATCTTCCATAAACTTTTTATAACGCTTTGGTATTTGTGACATTCTCTAACTCCTTTCTTCTATCAAGTAAATTAGGATTGTTTTATCTGCGATCATCTGTCTGATCTGTGTCATCAGTGTTCTATGAAAATTGATAGCACACAGATAACCCCGACGAGTCGGGACAAGCGCTGATCTGACAAGATTTACACTGATTTTATTTTCTTTTTATCATTAGTAAATATTTTTCGTCGAATTTCTGGCCTCTTTCCAAAATTAAGTAACAAGCCGACTTCTTTATCGGTTGCTTTTAGATAATTGATTAATTGTAATTCATTTTCTTCAACTAAAGCATCTGCAGCTTTTAATTCGAGTATTATTAAATCCTCAACAACTAAGTCAGCGTAATAATCTCCAACAAGGGTTCCTTCGTAATGCACTTTAATAGCTTTTTGAGCTTCAACCTTTAATCCAATTTTTTTCAATTCAATTGAGAGGCTATTCTCATAAACTTTTTCAAGGAATCCAAAACCTAAAGTGTTGTAAACCTTATAAAAACACTTTATTATTTTTTCTGTTAATTCTTTAAGTAAATATTCAGTCATATCGATCTCCAATCTGTGTTTATCTGTACAATCTGTGTCATCTGTGTTCTATTGAAAAATTCATCGCAAAGATCACACTTATGTAACTGATCACAACGAAACAAAAAACCCTGTCCTTTGTGGAACAGGGTTTAATAATGAATAAACTTTATTCTCCTTTCCACGTCCAGTTAGGACAAGTCTGCCTGCGGCAGACAAGCCGGGAGGTAAAATCGTTTCCAACTTTACCCTATCCCGATTTTCATCGGGAGAGTCCTGAGACTCATCGGTTATTTAACCATAGCATCGCTGCGTTAGGTCAAAAAACTCGGAGAT
>VGVX01000140.1 GCA_016873845.1 Ignavibacteria bacterium | reverse complement strand
ACTCCTCTGTAAAAATTTCTTCCCAGTTTGAGCCATAGTAATTCACTCCGCTGCTTACGATCAGCAGCTCTGGTTTCTTCTCCGAACAAGCAATTGCATCCACAATGACTTGAGTTGATTTAACTCTGCTTTCATATATTGTTTTTTTCCTTTCTTCTGTCCATCTTTTTTCGATAATTGGAGTGCCGGCTAAGTGTACAACAACATCTGCTTCGTTCATCACATTTTTCCACAAGGAGTTATCGTAAGTATCCCATCTTAAATATTTCGTGCCTGTGATATTCTCTCTGATTTTGGAAAGATCCCTTGTTAAAACGATTACGTTTTGTTTCTCTGAAACTAATTTTTTATGGAGCAGAGAACCTACCAAACCAGTCGCTCCGGTTATTGCAAATGTTTTCATATCATTATGTATTCAATTGTATAATTATAGAATGATAAAAAACTTTTTATGATAAAAAAAATAATTAATTTTGATCTGCCTCTTATGAATAATAAAAACGACATTAAACTTAGAAAAAACGCTGCAACGATTTCACTGTCGATCGGCTTGTTTATGTTCGCAATTAAAATGATTGCATTTGTGATTACAGGCTCATCTGCTATTTTATCCGATGCGATCGAATCTATTGTACATATTCTTGCCACAGGATTTGCATTCTACAGTCTCATTATCTCGCTCCGTCCACCCGACAAATCACATCCATACGGGCATGGAAAGATTGAATACTTTTCTGCAGGTTTTGAAGGCGGGATGATCATTATTGCAGCACTCTCAATTTGCTACTATGCAATTGAAGATTTGATTTTCGGAGTTGAATTGAAACAACTTGATTTCGGAGGAATCTTAATCGGATTTGCCGCTTTAATAAATTTATTTCTCGGATGGTATTTAATCCAAATCGGAAAAAAGACCAATTCTCTCATACTCGAAGCTGATGGGAAACATATTCTTACTGATTCAATCACAAGTATTGGTGTAGTAATCGGAATTGTACTAGTGATGCTGACGGATCTAACAATTCTCGATCCAATAATTGCAATTATCGTTGCCGCTAATATTATTGGAACAGGAGTAAAACTTATTCGAGAATCGGTGCGGGGTTTGATGCAGGAATCCGATTCGGATCTGCTTAATAGAATAATCGATGCAATAAAAAAAATCCGCAGCGAAGATTTCATCGAGATCCATAAGCTAAGATCATGGAAAGCGGGAGATTCAACCTTTATTGACTTTCATTTGACCGTCCCGTCATTTTATTCTATCGAACAATCTCACAAAATTCAAAAAGAAATTACGGATAAATTAGTTGAAGATTTTGGCTTATCAACACAGTCAATGCTTCACTTTGATCCTTGCAAGCCATCATGCTGTGTCTATTGCGAAATGAAAAATTGCAATATCAGAAAAGAGACCAATTCAATTATATTAAGTTGGGAACTTGAAAGCTGTACAGCAGATGCAATTTATAAGATTTCTGGAGCTAAATAAAAAAATTTAGAATCAGTTATTTTAGATAGAGCGGGATAAAAATTTTAACTTCTGTTCCATTGGCAACTTCACTCTCAATTTCCATCTTTCCATCGTAGATCTGAACGATCCTGTTTACAATAGTTAATCCCAGTCCCCCGCCCTGTTGTTCTTGAAATTGACGATTATGTTGATAAAAAATATCGGTTAAATTTTTCAATGCATAATCTTCAATCCCTTTTCCTGAATCTTTCACCGACATTTCAAATAAATGGTCGGTTGCAACAGCTTTTACAGTGATATTAATATTTCCCGTACTCGAAAAATTTAGTGCATTCAATAACAGTTCCGAAAGAACCATATTCAAAGCGTTATAGTCAGGGGTTATCGGAAATTCTTCGCCAACCAAGTCGCATTTAACATCAACTTTATGAACAGAGGAAAAATCGTGCACAAAAGACGAAAATTCCGTCAGCCAATTTACGTTTTTGTTTTGCTTTAATTGAGATACTTTCTCTTCGTTGGAAGCAAGTATTTCAAGTTCCGCGAGACGAAGGAAATTTGTGACAAGTCTATTCAACCGGTCGCTGCTTGATTGAATATATTTTAGGAACTCTTGCCTTTCTTCTTCTCTTCCGATGTAATCTTTGTCTTGCAATAATGAGACGAATCCGCTGAGAGTGCTTAAAGGATTTTTAAATTCATGAGGAATAGAATATAAAATAGATTTTCGAATATCATCCAGGCGATTGTTTAAATACTGTTTTCTGTTTGATGCCTTTTTGAGTTTTGCATTAATCGAGACTTTCAGATCCTCAAAGTCAAAAGGTTTTGTGATGTAATCATCCGCCCCTAAAGATTTTCCGAAACGAATATCAACCTTATCGGATTTTGCGGTGAGAAAAATTAATGGAATGTCTTTGAAGTTTTCGGTTTGACTTATCTTTTCCTGAAATGTGAATCCATCCATCACTGGCATCATAACATCGCAAACTATTAGATCAGGAGCATTCTTTTGAATTAAGCGTAAAGCTGTTTCTCCGTTCTCTGCAGTTTCGACTTTGAATCCCTCATGCTCGAGTTCTGCTTTTAAGAGTAAACGGAGGGGTTCTTCATCCTCTATTATTAGTATTGTATGATCCATTGAATTCTCCTACAAATCTAATTATCGGATTAGTTAGAACAAAATTTGAGAAACGGAACTTATATAATGATAAAAAAT
>VGVX01000139.1 GCA_016873845.1 Ignavibacteria bacterium | reverse complement strand
AAGTGAAAAAAAACAAACTCAATTAATATTAGCTCAGTTAAGTGATAAACTAATTTGCATTTGTTTATTTTGGCATAAATGCTTTTCCAAATACAGTTAGAAACATGACAAACAATAACTCCAAATCACTTGAATCCTGGATTTGGGATGCGGCGTGCGCAATTAGAGGTGCACAAGACGCACCCAAATACAAAGACTTCATACTACCACTTATCTTTGTTAAACGCTTATGTGATGTATTCGATGATGAAGTTAGCAGAATAGCCGACAACGTTGGTACGAAAGAAAAAGCACTCAAGCTAATATCAAAAGATCGAAAGCTTACAAGGTTTTATATTCCACTTCGACCTGAAAATCTCGATGATTCCACTTGGTCTATTATAAGAAAACTATCTACAAAAATAGGCGAGCAGCTTACCGAGTTAATCCGTTCTATAGCTCTTGAGAATTCAAGATTGCAAGGAATAATAGATCGAATAGATTTTAACGCAACTACACACGGACAAAGAGATATTGACGATGATAGACTAAGCAACCTCATTGAAGAAATAAGCAAGAAGCGATTAGGTCTTAAAGATGTTGAACCGGACATAATCGGAAGAAGTTACGAGTATCTAATCCGTAAATTCGCTGAGGGTGGTGGACAAAGTGCCGGAGAGTTTTATACTCCAATGGAGGTTGGTTTGATAATGGCTAGAATCCTCGATCCAGAGCCCGGGATGGAAATGTACGATCCCTGTACTGGTTCTGCTGGTTTACTAATTAAACTTCAGATTGCACTGCAAGAGAAGATGAACTTACACTCAAAAACTAAATATGCACCTCTAAAGCTATTTGGACAAGAATACCTGCCGAATACTTGGGCTATGGCTAACATGAACATGGTCATTCACGATATGGAAGGCGTAATTGAAATTGGCGATACTATGAACAATCCTAAATTTCGTGAAGGAAATAAGCTAAAAAAGTTTGATCGTGTAGCTGCTAATCCAATGTGGAATCAAAGCATATTCACACAAAAAACTTATGAGAACGACGAGCTTGAAAGATTTCCTGCCGGTTTTCCTCCAAACGGAACAGCAGATTGGGGCTGGGTACAGCATATACTTGCCTCTTTAAACAATACTGGAAGAGCAGCTATTGTATTAGATACTGGCGCAGTTTCGCGTGGTTCGGGAAACCAAAGCACAAATAAGGAAAAGGAAATTCGTAAATGGTTTGTTGAAAACGATTTTATTGAAGGAGTGCTCTACTTACCGGAAAATCTTTTCTACAATACTTCGGCACCGGGTATAGTTTTATTTCTTAATAGAAATAAACCAACCGGAAAGAAAGATAAAATATTGCTTATTAATGCCTCAAAGGAATTTGTAAAAGGGCAGCCGAAGAATTACATACCTGAAGAATACCAGAAAAAAATAGTTGATACTTTTCTGAACTGGAAGGAAATTGAAAAGTTTAGCAAAGTAATTGTAAAAGATGAAGCGGTTAAGAATGATTATAACTTATCCCCAACCCGTTATATACATACTGCTGAGGAAGAAGTTTACAGACCAATTGGCGAAATTTTAGAAGAGCTTAAAGAGCTTGAGCAAGAGTCAAAAGATATTGATAGTGAACTGAAAACTATTTTTAAGAAATTAGGATATTAAATATGTTTACAACAGGAGAAGCGGAACATTTAATACAATTGCCGAAAAAGATTTTAATTGATGAGCAGTTACATGATTCCATTAACATAAATCAAAAATATCCATTTCGTGCAAAGTATTTACTTGCTAATGAAGAAGAAAAAGAATTTATTTTTCTTTTGGATGTCAAACAAAGTGCAAAATTCAGTTTAAAGTTCGATCTCCACCACCAGGAAGACCAAACTAACATCGGTTTACTGAGAGTAAATTATTTTGGGCAACATCGAAATCCGGAGGTTGTAACAGAAAAAGTCCCGATTGTTCTTCATAAATATGCAGGGAAATGGTTTGATTTTAATGAACACCACATTCATTTTTATGTAGAAGGGTATAGAGAATTAGACTGGGCTTTGCCTCTTTTGGATGATCCTTTTCCCGTTAAAGAGATAAAAAATAATACAGATATTAGCGATGCATTTTTACATTTTTGTAGTAGGATAAACTTAGTTACAAGAATAAATTTTGAGGGAGTATTAGTATGAATTGGATAGATGAATTAATCGATGAATATTTCAATTTTTTAAAAGGTAAAACATCTGTGCATACAGATCCAGTAACTGGTTGGTCAGTAATAAGCACGCCTTTCGTTGGATTATTTAACGATACAATAGAGTTATACATAAAGAAAGACAACGGAAAAATTATTCTTTCTGATGACGGCAAAACCCTTCAGAATCTTGATCTCGTTGGTGTGAGCATTTCTCGCTCACAACGCCGAAAAGAAATTCTCGAAAAAATATTTCTCAATTATGGATGCAAACTGGAAGGAGATGAAATTTTATCGGAAGCTGATGAAAAAGATTTCCCGCAAAAAAAATACAATTTAATTTCCGCAATTTCGGAGGTTAATGATTTATATACACTGGCAAAGCATACAGTTGCATCTATATTTAAGGAAGATGTTCAGAAATATTTGGACAGCCAGGAAATTATTTATACACCTCAATTTATTTCAAAGGGCAGTACCGGACTCGAATTTACATTTGACTTTCAAATTGCCTATAAGCAGAAAGAAATTG
>VGVX01000138.1 GCA_016873845.1 Ignavibacteria bacterium | reverse complement strand
GTTCATATACTGGTGCCGATCTGGCAGGTGTTTCACGAATAAAATCCGCACCCAATGTTCGCATTATCAGAACAATGTGCAGTGGTCGTGTCGATCCAACATTTATTTTAAAGGCGTTCGAACTCGGTGCCGATGGTGTAGTTGTAATGGGTTGTCATCTTGGAGATTGTCACTATCAGGAGGGGAATTATAAAACCATTCGTCGGATTCCTTTTCTGAAACGATTACTGAAATCTTTTGGAGTTCATCCGAAGAGATTGAGACTTGAATGGGTCTCTGCATCCGAAGGTGATAGGTTTGCAGAAGTAGTGAATGAATTCACCGAAGAGATTCGTCAGCTTGGACCTTTACAGCTCACGAATGGAAAAGCAAAGAAAAAACAAGTTCATACAATTGCAGCATAATAGAAAGTTTTTAAGGAGATAAATCATGCCGAAACCTAAATTAGCACTTTATTGGGCAGCGAGCTGTGGCGGATGTGAGATAGCTGTTCTTGATATTCATGAAAAGATTCTTGATGTAGCAAATATTTTTGATATCGTCTTTTGGCCAGTTGCACTCGATTTCAAATATAAAGACGTAAAGGCAATGGAAGATAAGAGTATCGATATTTGTCTTTTCAACGGATCAATTAGAAATTCTGAAAATGCAGAACTCGCACATCTGCTCAGGGCAAAATCGAAAGTCTTAGTGGCATTCGGTTCATGTGCTCATGAAGGATGTATTCCAGGTTTAGCTAATCTCACTACTAAGGAAGAAATTTTTAACTGGGTTTATAGAGATTCACCATCTACAGTGAGTAATAATGGTGGAACTTTCCCGGTAACTCACACAAAAATGCCCGAAGGTGAAATCGAAATTCCCGAGATGTGGGATTATGTCAAATCTCTGGATCAAGAAGTTGAAGTTGAATATTACATTCCAGGTTGTCCTCCTCAGCCGCATCAAATTTGGGCTGTCATTGAACACATTGTGAGTGGTAAACCTCTTCCGCCGGCAGGTTCAATTCTTGGTGCGGGAGACAAAACTTGCTGCGATGAATGTCCTCGAGAACGTAAAGAGAAAAAATTGAAAAGGTTTTACAGACCTTTTGAAATACTTCCCAATGATAAGGAATGTTTACTCGATCAAGGATTGATTTGCATGGGACCAGCAACTCGTGATGGATGTGGTGCTCTTTGTCCAAAAGCCAATATTCCTTGTCGCGGATGTTATGGTAATCCTCCGAATTGCCAGGATCAAGGTTCAAAAATGATAAGTGCACTAAGTTCAGTCATAGATGCACAGGATCCTGAAGAAATAGAAAAAATTCTCGATCAAATTGCAGATCCGATTGGGACGTTTTACAGATTCTCATTACCTCATTCAATTCTAAGGAGAGTACAAAAATGAAACAGATAAAAATTGATCCGATTACAAGATTAGAAGGACATGGAAAGATTGATATATTCGTTGGCGATGACGGAGAAGTTGCGAACACTTATTTTCAAATTCCAGAGCTTCGAGGATTTGAACAATTTTGTGTTGGCCGTCCCGTTGAAGAAATGCCAAGGATTACAACTCGTATTTGTGGAGTTTGTCCCGAAGCACATCATATGGCTTCGGCAAAAGCTTGTGATGCAGTATTTCATGTAAAGATTCCACCGACAGCTTTTAAATTAAGGTCTTTACTTTACAACGTTTTTTACGCTGGCGATCACACAACTCATTTCTATGCACTTGGAGGACCCGATTTCGTGGTTGGACCCGATGCACCGGCAGCCGAAAGAAATATTCTTGGTGTGGTAGCAAAAGTTGGTCTTGAGATTGGCGGGAAAGTTATTGAGATGAGAAAACGAACACAGGAAGTGATAAAAATCCTTGGGGGTAAACAGACACATCAAGTTACATCAACTGTTGGTGGTGTAACAAGAGGAATTAATGAGGAAGAAAGAAAGCAAATCGAAGAACATTGCAAATGGTTTGTAGAATTCGGAAAATTTACTCAAACAATTTTTGAAAGTGTTGTTCTGAAAAACAAAGCTTATGTTGATTTAATTTTATCGGATGCTTACTCGAGTAAAATTTATTCAATGGGGCTTGTCGATGAAAACAACAAAGTTAATTTCTATGATGGTAAAGTTCGTGTTGTTGATCCTGAAGGAAAAGAATTTGTAAAATATGCACCGCACGAATATCTTGATGTAGTTGCTGAACATGTTGAATCTTGGACTTATTTGAAATTCCCATTCCTTAAAAAAGTTGGATGGAAAGGATTCGTTGAAGGAAAAGATAGTGGAGTTTATCGTGCAACTCCTCTCTCGCGATTGAATGCAGCCGATGGAATGCCTACTCCGCTTGCTCAAGCTGAATATGAAAAAATGTATTCAACGCTTGGAGGGAAACCGGTTCATGCAACACTTGCAACTCATTGGGCAAGAATAATTGAATTGCTAAGCGCTGCGGAAATGGCTTTGGATTTAGTTCGCGATCCTGAAATAACCGGAACAAATATCAGAACAATACCAACCGAAACTCCAACTGAAGGTGTTGGAATTGTGGAAGCTCCGCGAGGAACTTTGACTCATCACTACATTACAGATGAAAAAGGAATCTTGAAAAGAGCAAATTTAATTGTAGGAACAACAAACAATTACGCTCCAATTTCAATGTCAATAAATAAAGCCGCACGCGGTTTGATTAAAAAAGGTTCGGAAATTACCGATGGAGTATTAAATAAAATTGAAATGGCATTTCGTGCTTACGATCCTTGTTTCGGTTGTGCTACACATTCGTTGCCTGGTCAAATGCCAATGGTTGTGCGAATATTCG
>VGVX01000137.1 GCA_016873845.1 Ignavibacteria bacterium | reverse complement strand
TTTCTAACATTACTTGGAGGGGATGCTGAATTACTTACCGAAGGCGAACCTATCGGCTCGCATGAACTTTTTGACAGATTAATTTCCGTAAAAACACTCGAAGGTGAAGACGAATCTGAAGAGAGTGAATTAAAATATCTAAACGTAATTAAATCCATCCGCGATAATGAACCTGAAATATTTGAAAAGATAAAACAGCTTCCCAAAAAAGCAAGAACCTCTAAAAAGAAAGATGACATTAAAAATTCTTTAATTACATATTTTCGTAAAGGAAAAATCCAGAAGTTCTATTTATCTAATTCTAATTATGCAACCATTGAATTAGATTTTATTTCAGCCGCTAAAATCTTAGATAGCAATCCCAAGGAAGAGAAGAAAGGATTACCTGAAGAGTTTTATGAACTTCTTTCCAAAAACAAAGAAGCATTTATTTTAACTACCATTGAGGAAATGCCTCAAGATTTAAGAAGAACCGGACGGGATAGTGCTTCTGCTGTAATGAGAATTGTTAAAGCTACTTTAAAGAATTCTCAAAAGCTTACCGACGACCAAGAACAGTATTTGAGAAAAGTTCTAATTCAATTAGAAGAAGGCAGTATTCCAAAGCAAGCCACAAAGGAAACCTTAAAGGCACTTGAAAAACTGAAAAATGAAATTGTTAATCCTTTTAAAGTCCTTGCTGTATTGCAGTCAAACATTTCTGATAGATTTCTCGATAGTCATTATGCAGAACAGATTCCTTCAGTATTTGGAAAAAGGGAAGTAATTTTATCTTTATACTTAGCTCGAGAATAATTGTTAATTTTATTAAAATTATCCAATTGAATGAAATTGCAGTATGGAAAATGCACTAAAAAATTTGTAATGGTTATACAATTTAGAAGTTAGATATTAATGGATAAACTTCAAGCACGTCAATTAATCAAAGACACTTTCGAAAATTCTTTCGATAGGAATGGGTTTATCAAATTCATTAAAAATCTTCTCAATCAGATTGATGATGCGCCAACTTCTTATCAAGGGCAGTGGATACCAGATTCTTTCAAACCATATATCTCAAAGCTTGAGCGGATTGGCAAGTACAATGACGGCGAAAATAAAATTGACATACTTATCATAAAGCTCCAAAGAGAAACTTCGCTTGAACGTGCGCGCACAATGCAAAGAAATTTTGTTGCCTGGTACTTAAACGGCAGTCGCGGTGGTCAATTAAAAGATGCGGCATTAGTCGCTTTTGTATCACCGAATGAATCCGACTGGAGATTTTCATTGGTAAAAATGGATTACAAATTTGAAGAGACTAAGACTGGAAAAATAAAAGTCAAAGAAGAATTCACTCCAGCACGGCGATGGTCTTTCCTTGTCGGTTCAAATGAAAAAAGCCACACTGCCCAGAGCAAACTTGTAGATATTGTTGCAGACGATGAACAGAATCCAACCTTAGCTCGTCTTGAAAAAGTTTTTAATATAGAAACCGTTACAAGAGAATTTTTCATTGAATACCGTAACCTTTTTATTCGAACAAAAAAAGAACTCGATAAAGTATTAAAGAACGATTCAAAACTAAGAGCTGAATTTGAAGCAAAAGGTGTTGATACTGTTAATTTCTCAAAGAAGCTGCTCGGTCAAATTGTTTTTCTCTATTTTCTTCAAAAGAAAGGTTGGTTTGGAGTTCCAAGAGATGCAAATTGGGGTGAAGGTTCAAAGCAATTTTTGCGCGAGCTGTTCGAGAAAAAACTTTGCAATTACAATAATTTCTTTAATGAAATCTTAGAACCTTTATTTTATGAAGCACTGAGAATAGACAGAAGCCACGACGATCATTATTACAGCAGATTTAATTGCAAAATACCTTTTCTAAATGGTGGACTTTTCGATCCCATTGGAAGTTACGATTGGGTACACACAGACATAATTCTACCAAATGAACTTTTTTCTAATAATAAAAGAACTTCAGTTGGGGATATCGGAGATGGAATACTCGATGTATTCGACCGATTTAATTTTACTGTAGCAGAAGACGAACCACTTGAAAAAGAAGTTGCTATTGACCCTGAACTTCTCGGAAAAACTTACGAAAAGTTTAATGCAATACGTCCTGATAATTTTAATGAGTATTTGAAAGTATTAAACCTGCCCGCCGTAGCTGGAGCGAAGGTCAAAAGTGGTAAGAAGGGTGAAGAAAATAAATTTAATAAACAATACGGCGTTTATTATACTCCAAGAGAAATTGTTCATTATATGTGTCAGCAAAGTTTGATAAATTATTTAGCGACCGAACTTGATGGAAATGTAAACAAAGAAGTAATTGAATTTTTAATTCTCGAAGGGGAAAGATTTGTAGAATATTTAAGTACGGCAAAGGAAAAATTAGAAAAGAATGAAGGCTATGCTGGAAAGTATCAAGAGAATAAGCATTTCATAGAGCTACGACCATTCGCAAATGAAATAGATCAGCTGCTTGCAAAATTGAAAATGTGTGATCCAGCAGTTGGCTCCGGAGCTTTTCCGGTTGGCATGATGAATGAAATTGTTAAAGCACGCATGTTTTTTGTTCTGACGAACTCCCTAAAAGATGAATACAAAAATCTGCATGGTGAGAATGTGAAAAGAAATCCATACAACTTCAAAAGAGAGTGTATCGAAAATTCACTATATGGAGTTGATATTGATCCCGGTGCAGTAGAAATAGCTAAGCTGCGTTTGTGGCTCTCACTTGTTGTTGATGAGGACGATATAAGTAATATCAAGCCGCTTCCGAACTTAGATTATAAAATTGTCTGTGGAAACTCTCTGCTTGGAGTTGAAAAGAATTTGTTCAACGAAAAA
>VGVX01000136.1 GCA_016873845.1 Ignavibacteria bacterium | reverse complement strand
TATCCAAACGTCATGTTTCTGGTCATCATTATATTCTCCTGAATAGTTTGTTTGATAGATTAATTTATCAGACTTTGAAGAGAATTTAAAATTCGAAGCACCAGGATCAAGTGATGCAATTTTTTTGCTTTGTTTTGAAATCAGGTTGAACAACCAGACATCTTTTTTTGGATTTTGTCTTGGAAATACTATTTCATCATTTTTTGATTTTTCCTTTTTTAATTTGTCCTTCATTTCAGCTTCGGATAATTCAGTTTCTGAAATCACAGCTATCATTCTTCCATTTGGCGAAATGGTATATTCATCTATTTCGTTCTTGAGTGCAATCAAAATTGATGCTTCACCACCATCGATTGGTATTGACCAAAGCTGCTTCGCCCCTTTTTTAACCTCATTAGCCGATGAATCAAAATATTCACGATTAGAAAGAAAGAGAATTGATTTCGATTCATTCATCCATTTTGGATTCGATATTGATGATAAGTTATTAGTTAATTGTTTCGTTGTTTTCGATTCAACATCCAGTAAATACAATTGTGTATTCCAGCGGGCTTTTTCGATCTCTGCTTTGCGGACTGTGTAAGCTGCAAATTTCCCATTCGGAGAGATCACCGCATCATTAGGATATTCAAGTTCGAATTGTGACTCTAGTGTAAAAGGTTTTTTTTGTCCAAAAAGCAGTTGAGTAAATATTAAATGAGTAAATATTAAAATAGAAAGTAATATGTTGGATTTCATTTTTTCACTCCTGGTATTCGAATTGAATTTAACACATTCTCAGACTCTATAAAAAGCAAAATTTATTTCCTCTACTAAATTTTTATATTTTTGTAAAAAATATCAACAGTCAGTGGAATTTAAGATGCGGTTCTCTATTCTCCATTTTGTGATTTTCATTTTCTTATCACTATCTTTTAATGTCGTTGCTCAAAATGATTCTTCAAAAATAGATCAATGGTCGCCAAAAGCTGTTACTGGTATTAACATCAGCCAAGTGTCACTTACAAATTGGACACAAGGAGGCGAAAACACTTTTACCTGGACATTAGTGGGAAATTTTGGTCTTAACTACAAAGGTGAAATCTGGTCGTACAAAAACAGCCTTAAATTTGCTTTTGGAAGAACAAAACTCGGCAGCCAAGATTTCAGGACGAATGACAATGAACTTTTCATCGAAAGCGTTATTTCAAAAAATATTGGATGGGCAGTTGATCCATTTTTCAGCAATACAATTCGAAGCCCAATAACTACCGGATTTTCATACAAAACCAAAACCCCCACAAGAATAGCAGATTTTTTTGATCCCGGATACATCACTCAAAGTCTTGGCTTCACATATGATAAAATAAAAGGATTTAAGACACGATTTGGATTGGCTGTTCAGGAAGTATTTACAAATAAACAGAGGCAATTTTCTGATAAGCCCCAAACCACCGATAAGAAAGAAGCTTTTAAGCTTGAAACTGGTATTGAAATGGTTACTTCTGCCGAACTTAAAATAGATACGAATGTTTTATTTAAAAGCAGTTTGCGTTTGTTCTCCCGTTTTGAAAGTTTAAGAGTGTGGGATGTTCGGTGGGATAATTCGGTTGTGGCTAAAATCAATAATTACTTGAATGCAAATCTCTCGGTTTTAGTCGTGCATGAATTGAAACAATCTACTAGAACTCAAATGAAAGAAGCTTTGCAGTTAGGGATAAGTTACACAATTTTTTAAATAGTAGAGCCGTATCGCCATGCGGCTCTACGTAGTAAATAGTTTATGTTAGAGATCTAACGAGACTCACAAGCTCTGAGGCTTTTTGTTCAATCGCTTTCGATTCATTGTTAAGTTGATTGACGAATTTATTTTTCTCAAAAGTTCCGCGTACAGCTTCGAAATCTTTTTGTTTTGTTTCATTATCACCATCAATTCCAAAGCCAATCTTTGCAATTGCATCAAATTCCTTTTGAGCATCTTTGGCAATTATATTATTCAGTTTTATTGTATTCTGCTTCCAATCATCGATTAATTGAACAAAAGTTTCTTTAGTCCAATCGTTCAATTTTAGGTTTAACTTTGTTTCGACTGCATTCAAACACCAAGTCCAGCTATTTGCATTGTAAGAAGTAAAAATAGATTTTAATTCATCTTGCAGCGAATTAAGGATTTGGATTTTGCCATTATCAACTTTACTTAAAACTTCTTCAATTAAAAAGTTAGGAGCAATCAACCCGCAAACATCGATCCAATCTCCCGTAACTTTTTCATTTCCCGATTTTAATTTTCTTTTTAATTCAGCCATTGATTTTAATTCAAGCACTTGTGCGATACGTTCAACAATAGTTTTACCAAAATAAATCTTCAACGCCATTTCATAATATTTTGAACTAGTTCGTAAAAGCAACCGCCGAATATTTATCCCTTTATATGTCACAAATTCCTGATCCTTCGATGCAGTAGAATAGAGTTCCTGAAGAACTTTCACTCCCTTCATGATTTTTCCAACAGTGTAGGGATTCAATAAATCAAAAATTATGAGATCTAATTTAACCGAGTCTTTTCTTCTATCTCTCGAAGACCATTTTTCGCTGTCTCGCCGAGTACCAACAGTCAGCAAGTTCATTGCCGGAGTTAACACGCTTTTTCCTTCTTCATCAGCGATATATGAAAATGGAAATTCGGTCGTATCAAAATTTGCATAATGCTTTCCGATGACTGCGGTAAATGCGCCAATGCGGCAAGGCCAAAGCAAATAACTGAAAGAGCCTGTCTTCGAGCCGCGTTCAAGTATACCTTGATGAACAGGTCCCAGCTTGTACATGTGATTGCTCTGATTCGTACCGCTGCCAGCATTGTAAAATGAAAATAATCCAGCGATT
>VGVX01000135.1 GCA_016873845.1 Ignavibacteria bacterium | reverse complement strand
GCTCCAAGAAATAGCGATTAATTCATTCTTCCACTTAAATCACTTAGACTTGAGAAATTCAGCTTTTATCTCATCCCATGTCCGACCTTGTGAAGGATTTTCATCAAAAAAGTGGGAACGTTTGTCAATTTCATCTCTTTGCGATTGGGATAATTCAAATGATTCGTTATCACGAGCAATACTATCCCAAATATCTTCGACGAGTAAAATCCGTTCGGGAATGCTTAATTTTTTAATTTCTTCTTTTAACTTAGAATTCATTTGGTCTTCCTTGATTCAATAAAATATATTTATTTTTTATTAGAACATCTAATCCTGAAATAAACGATTATCTAATCATTTACTTTTCGAACCGTTAATAATCTCTGTGAATTTCTCATCAAAATGACGATTGAACCACTCGTCGATAATTGACTTTTTGAATCGCCATTCTTTGCCGATTTTAGCCGCTGGAATTTTTTTCTCTTGAGCCCAGGTGTAAATCGTCTGCGGCTTTAATTTTAAATAAGCGGCAACTTCTTCTAATGTCATTATATCATCTTGCATTAATCAATTCCATCACTTATCGTCTGAATAAAAAAAGTGAATCTTGTTCATTATTTTCTTTTGGAATTTTGTATTTCACATTAGGTTCATTATTTCCTTCCAATAATTGATTGATTGAATAAATAATCGCCGCATAAAAATTTCCTTCATATTCTCTGAACAAAGCAAATGGTTTCCCTTGGTCTCCTGTGAAAGGTCTGAGATTCCACGCAAGCTGAATTCCGACTATCGCTAAAATCACAAACCAAAACTTAAAAACTGTGACACCAATTTTCGGATAGACTCCTTTTTTCTCACAGGAATATTTCAACGCTTCGACTATCATTCGTATTCCGAAAAATCCAGAAAGAGCAACAATCGCAATATGAAGAAGTTGAAGGAAATAATAATTACCTCCCGTCAAAAGAAAAAATATAACGATTGGAATAAATGAAACCATTATCGAAGTCGTCAGCACAAATCCAGAAATTATAATTGAAACCATCTGGTGAAGTTTCAGCTTCGAACCAAGTGTGTATTGAATAATGAAAAGCGCTGGCAGGCATATAATCAGAGCAAGCAAAAACAGTACAGGTATTTTTATCCCCGCCGCTACGGCTTGTGCAAAACTATGATAACTCCCAACTGCAACACCGTACAGAAATGAAAACAAAATCATCAACAACAAGAGATTCACAATTTTTATAACGGAATATTTTTCATCGATAAGCTTTTCAAAATATTCTTCTTTGTTCTGAAATGAAGGGAGTAAGCTGAACGAAATGACCTTTGGCTTTTCCATTAAATACCTCTCAAATTTTCTGCTCAAACCTACAAAATTCCTACTCTTTTGTCAAGTATTTTATTGTTTATTATTGTTTGTTATAATTTATTACGAATTCATTTACTTCGACTTGGAAGAAAACTTTTCAACTTTTCTGAAGACTCGCATAAAATTCCCGCCCCAAATTTTTTCGATATCTTTTTCAGAATAACCGCGTTTGAGCAGCTCGATTGTAACGTTTTTCATTTCACTTGCATCAAAGCATCCATCGACACCACCGCCGCCGTCGAAATCAGTACCAATTCCAACGTGATCAATCCCTGCAATCTTTACAACATAATCGATGTGATCCACTACATCCGAAACATCTGCAAGCTTGCGAGGAAATTTTTTATCCAATTCGATTCTCTCGGCTCGAGCTTTTTCTCTTTCTTGTTTTGAAAGGACATCATAATTATCATACCTCTCACGGAATTTTTGAAAGGCAGAATCTCTTACTGGATTTGGTTCGGGAGTTTTCAAGTAATCGGTAAAGAAGCAAATCTGAATCACTCCGCCATTTTCTGCGAGCTTTATTAACATTTCATCCGTAAGATTCCGTGGATTATCACACAATGCACGAACAGAGGAGTGTGAAGCAATCACGGGAGTTTTCGTCAACTCGATAACATCATAGAAAGCTTTGTCAGATACATGAGAAATGTCCACCATCATTCCCACACGATTCATTTCCTTAATGGCCTCTTTCCCGAACTCACTTAATCCATTATGCTCGGCACTATCGGGATCGAGCGATGAATCGCAAATATCATTGTGCTTTGTATGGCAAAGTGTGATGTAGCGGACACCTAAATCATAATAAGTTTGAATAAGTGAAATGTTACTTCCTACGGGATAACCATTTTCCATTCCGATATAAATCGCCCGCTTCCCTTTTTTCTTTATTTTGTAAGCATCGTCAGATGACCAAGCCAACTCTGCAAGAGATAAATTTTGGTTGAGCTTAGATTTAATTGAATCAATTGTTCGCAAAATGGATTCTTTCGCTTTGGCATTTCCTTCTGAAGTTCTTGGACCTTGACCTACAAATGCGGCGAAGAAAGCTGCATCCAATCCACCTTCCTTCATTCGAGGAAAGTCTAATTTGCTTCCGTCCTCCATTGAATTATGCCAAATGCTCAAATCGAAATCCGAATTTGTAAATCTCAAAGGTGTATCGACATGCGTGTCGAGCGTAAGAATTTTAAAATGAATTTTCTCCACTTTTTCAGTGATATTCCCAGACTTTTTGATTGACAAACAACCAATCAAATAAAAAATCGAAAACGAAAAAAATAAAATATTTTGATATTTCATCATTCATCCTATTATGAAAATACTGGTGAAATTTTAGCAAGAACTGTTGACAATTGCAAACAATTTCTCGGTAAAAAATTTTTGAATCCTTTCGTTCCAATCTGCATCTTACTACCGTAAAAAATAATAGGAAAGAAATGCCAGAACATTTAACAAAAGAAACATTTTTAGAAAAAGTATTTAATTACGAACAAAATAAAGATTGGAAATTCGAAGGTAAGATTCCTGCTTTGATAGATTTTTATGCCGATTGGTGCGGACCCT
>VGVX01000134.1 GCA_016873845.1 Ignavibacteria bacterium | reverse complement strand
CAATTGGTTAAGGAAACTCCGGCCGAAATTATCGATGTCGAAAAAGAATTTCCAAATTATAAAGCGGGAGTGTTTCTCAACATGAACAATCCCAATGATTATCAGAAAGTTATGTCTGACATAGTATAGAAGAAATCTGAATCGTAGCACAGATTAAAACGACTCGATGTCGTTTCGAAATCTGTGCACTGAAATAAAAATGAGACTTCAAAAGTCTTAGCTAAATGTATAATTCGAGTTGAGACTTTTGAAGTTTTTCAAATTTTTTATATCTAAAACTGATCTAAAAACCCGACTTCTCTCACTTTTTCTGTGAATTAAGAAGTCGGTTTTTATTCAGTCTTACTTCACAACCATCATTTTTTTTGTTTCAACGTATGATCCAGCACGAAGCTGATAAAAATAAATCCCGCTTGGTAATGGATAATTTATAATTGAGAATGGATAATAATAAACGCCGGATTCTTTCACCTCATCAACAAGTGTTGCAACTTCATATCCGAGCACATCAAATAGTTTTAATGTTACTTTCTCTCTACTAGGTACTGAGTACTGAATACTTGTTCCAGGATTGAATGGATTTGGATAGTTCTGTTTCAATTCATATTTCAACGGAGTTTCAAATCGATCGGTAACATCTGTTGTATTGCTTTCAGTTTTGAAGCTTAAAATAAACGGATCGCCGGGTACGCCATCGTTATTTCCATCGATAGAAGTACCTCCAAGTGATTTTGCAGCTGCTGCAATAGTCAAAACGTAATTAGTGTTATAACTCAATACCGGATTTGGTGTGAACAACAGCATCGTGCTTCCAGCAGTCCATGTAAAATTTCCACTCGCAGGCGGCGACAATGAGAAAGCTAAACGTACAGAAGTTGTATCCATCGGTCTTGAAAATCTAATTCCGATCAAGTTGTTCACCTTAAATCCTGTGTCTCCGGGCAATGGTTGAGTCTGTGTAATTGTCGGCGGAGTTGCGATGAAAAGAGTTCTATCGAGAAAATGTAATCCGCTTGCAGCAACAGTCTGATTGACAGTATCTTTTCCGTAATCGGGTGTTTCAAAAACCACTTTATAATTTCCGGGAGTGAGTCTGTCAAACAAATAATAACCATTGTTATAAGAGTCTCCGTTATAAACAATGTCTGCAGGGAGCAGTTTTACTCTCGATTGGTTTTTTGGCTTTCCAGTTTCTGAATCGGTTTGAATCCCTGCAACAAATCCAAATAAATCGAATGGGATGCTGTAATATTCGAGGTATCCTCTTACTAGTCCATAAGCTTCCATTTTTCTGTAATGATTGTTCATGAGACGTCGAGTCTCTGGATAAAAATCATGGAACGATCCTTCCGAAAGAGTTCCGGGCATTAATAATGGTTTTAAAACTCCAAGATTAAATCCACCACTCGGACCGCCGTAAAATGTATAATCAAGTCTGACGTAGTAAGTAGAAGTTCGGTTGTTCGCTTTGATGTGTTTTCCAAGTTTGTCTGCCATGTTGAGTGCTTCGGGAAACGCCGGCTGACGAGTCGGGATATCTTCTTTAATTAACATTAAGGTATAGTTTGTACCATTATTCGTTCCACCGGTTGCATTGCTGTGAATGGAATTGAACCAATGGACATTATTTGCATTCGCGATTGCAGCGCGTGCAGAAAGACTCGGCTCATCATTATCATTCGGGTAACTGTTTGTATTGCGTGTGAGAATTACCCATCCGCCCTTCTCCTCGATCATTGGTTTCAATAAAAGTGCTTTTTGAAAATTGCTTTCTGATTCCCAGAAACTTATTCCAGGGTCTGGGACAACAAGACGGTCGTTTGCCGCATTATTTCCGCCGTGTCCGGGATCGATACAGAATTTCAATCCGCTCAAATCGGTTCTTTGAGCGAAGGAGAATGAAAACAAAATTAATACGAGCAAAATAGGAGTAAATATTTTTTTCATCATTTTATTTCCTTCCTGTTCGCCGATTTGATATCGTAATGGAGTATGAAAATCTCACCGTTTAAAGAGTTGCAGACAATTTTGTTTTCAGTGGAAGAGACATGCGGATTCATCTCAGTTATATTTGCGGTGTTTGTCAGATTCACAGTATTCTTTCCATCGACGGAGACAGCCATTATTTCGGATGAAAGAATATTGTGTCCGTCATCTTTATCGTCCATGTATATGAGCCAGTTGCCGTCGCGTGACCAAACTGCTGAATTTCGTTTTCCGAGTTTTGAAATGATATTACCATTTAGATCACATATAAATGTTCCGCGGTCGGATTCATACGCGACGATTTTTGTCCTATCGGTTGACAGACTCGGCCAAATGTAACTTCCATTTCCAAATGGATCGAGCAAAACTTTTACACCATTTTTGTTCACTGCGATTTTTGTGTTTTCTATTCCTAGAATTGAAATTTCTTTTTGAGATGTTCGCGGCGATAGATTTTTCGTTTGATCACAATCCGAAAACGTTACGCCGGATTTTGTGAATGTTGGAGTTGAAAGATTATCCCCTTTAGCAAATGAAGCGGCTTTGCCAGTTTTTAGGTTGAGAGAAATGATCTCTTGAACTCTCTCAAGGCTTCCGGTTGGGTAGAATGTTTTGCGGTAAGCGATTTGATTCCCATCACTCGAAATCGCAAATCCGTAGCCTGAACCCTGATCTGAAGTTATCTTGCGGGTTTTTTTTGTCGCAAATGAATATTCCCAAATTCCATTATATGAAGAATTTGTGAAATAGATTTTCTTTCCGTTCGGCGAGAAGATTGGAGCGTTCCATTCTTCCGAGCCGGAGATTGGCAGTCGTTCGATCTTTATTGCAGTTAATTGTCCGTATGAATGACCAAATGTTAAAATTAAAAATAAAACTAAATAGCTTATTGTTGTCTTCATCATTAAAACCTTTCAAAGAAATTTAATCTCAAGAAATTTTAATCGGTCGAATTGACCTATTTTAACCGCAAGTTAAGAATCTATTTGCTTTCAGAAAAGGAAAA
>VGVX01000133.1 GCA_016873845.1 Ignavibacteria bacterium | reverse complement strand
CGACAATTATCGGATTTGAAATTTTTAATAAATCAAGAATATCTTTAAAAATATTTAACTTGCTCGGAGAAAATATTGCAGAGCTTGCCAACCGCGAGTTTTCTGCAGGTTATAATAAAATAGAATTCACTGCATTTAATATTTCTTCAGGAATTTACTTTTACGAATTAAGTTCTGACAATTTTAGAGACGCAAAAAAAATGATAGTCCTGAAATAAAGCCGCACAATTTTTTCGGAGGTGATTCAAATGAAAAAACTGTTAGTTCTCTTTTCTTTAATAACAATAATGGCTAATGCGCAACCGGCAAAAGTCTATGTTGTTCTTTTCACTCACATAGAGGATAACTTACCTATCGGCGTACTGGGAACAACTGAAGCGAGAATCAGTTACTTATCGGTTAGAAGTAAGTTAATTGATATGGCTAATCTCGCTTCATCTTATTCAGTAAGGTGGTCTTACCAGCCGGATTGGAAAATTCTTCTTGCAGCTTTTATTTATGAAGATTCTTCTGTAATTGCAACGACAAACGGAAAAAATATTCTGCGATACTTAAAAGAAGATAAAGGTGTGATAATCGATCCTCACTCTCACGAAAAGCTTGGTTACAATTATACTGATGTTGCATGGCTCCTCGATTCTCTCGGCGTTGGCGGAAGCACAGTAATCGGCGGACATGTTTGGGATCCAAGCCTTCCACAATTTCAAAATTGGGATAGGTACCGAGTTCCCGTAAGAGGAACAAAATATCCATGGGCGATTTGGCGTGGAAATATTTTAATGGGAAGCGGAACACCAAATCACACCAATGATCCACAAATTAGTGGTGTGTGGAGACCAAAAGATCGTTACAATTATTTTAAAGATGATACCTTGGGTAATATTTATTGTATAGGACAATATAAAAGTGATATCGCAAGCATTAGTGAACTGATTGCATTATACGATAGCGGAAAAGTTTCAAATAATAAAATGCTGACTTCATCGTATCACATTAAGCCGAACGTTTTAACCGCAATAAACGGAATTACAATTATTGAAAATACAGTGATTAAGCCTTTGGTTGCTATGAGAGATGCTAATAAAATTAATATTACTGATTTCACTACGCTCATCAATGACTGGAAAACTATTTATAATTCAAAACCATACATTTACGATCCTAATAGTCCTACAAAAGTTGATTTAGCCGAAGAACATAATCCTAAAGAATTTGAACTTTATCAGAGTTATCCGAACCCGTTTAACAGTCAGGTAAATATAGGTTTTAATATTACACGACCTGGAAGAGTGAATATTTCTATCTTTAACTTGCTTGGAGAAAAAGTCGCGATACTTATCGATAAAACACTCGAGAATGTTGGATATCAAAAACTCCAATGGAATGCTAATAATATTCCAAGCGGAATTTATTACGTAATTATGAAATACAATGAGAGCAAACAAATTAAAGGAATGATCTGTCTTAAATAATTAATAAAACAAAGAGTGGAAAAATGAAAAAAATTTTTTTCCTTGCGTTTATATTTATTACTTCGATAGCAACTCAAACATTAGCACAAAGATCTGTTGAAACGAGAATTCCCTCTGATGTTGGCGGAACAACAGGATTATTTCTTAGAATAGAAATTCCTACAACAACGAGATACACAAATGGCGCACCGATAGTAATTCATGTTCCGGGTGGATTCAACGGTGCAGGGCTTGGTACAGGAAAAGGAAATTTAGTTCCCCGAGGTTTTATTGAGATTAATTTTAATTTTCCTGGAAGCGGTTCAGGCTCGTCACAAAGTGGTGGTACATACGATACTCGCGGGGAATATTGTATCAAAGCGCTTCGTGATATAATAAAATTTGCACTTGGATCTAAATTAGACCTCAATGGGAAAAATATTGATCAACTTGTAGATCCAACTGTCCCATTGAAAAGTAATGTAGGAATAGCCGGATGGTCAAATGGAGGGAATGCTACAACTGCAGTTGCAGGAATATTTGGCAAAGAAATAAATTCTCTCGCATGGATTGTAAATTGGGAATCTCCGGTTGGAGATGGAATGCCCGGCGCTGAATGCGGATCCTACGGTTTTCAGGCAATTTATACAAATCCGATTTTAAATCCTGCTTACAATTCATCAACAGGAATATTTGACACCTCAACAATTGCGTATAATGATACAATTATTGTTTCCAGGCCGCCAACTGCAACGATGAGGGGCGGATTATTCTTCGATATAAACAAAAACAATCGAGCTGATGTTGGTATTGATTTCTTTGCTACGCCGATAATGTATCAAAGCTTTATCGAGCCAAAAGTTTTTTACTCCCACAGAATGATGCGCGAAGCCACAAGAAGGAATCTGATCCCTCTGAGCCCGCCAATGCATATGCCTGATCTTAATAAAACAACCGAATTCTGGAAATGGAGGAATGGCGAGTTTTGGATTGACAGTGCAAAACAAAAGATTCCGAGTATTATGTTTCTTGTTGTTGCATCAGACACTGATCATGTTCAGTCTGCTCCTGATCATCCGCATGTTTTGATTCAATATGAAAAATTTAGAAGTGCTGGAACCAGACTTGTGCGGTTAAATCCTGATCGTTCTTACGTCGAATACATTTTAGGAAGACCTGCACCTAGTGCAAAAGATAATCCAGCATTAACTCAATATGATCATAATTCGATAAGAAATGCAGTTGAGCCTTCCGGTGCAAACGGATTTCAAAATTGGGTTCTTATTTCTGCTTCAGCATGTGAGTTGGCTGATAGAACTTATTACAATAATGTACAACCGCAACTTAATGGCGTTTTAACTTCAGTTGAAAACGAAGAATCTAGTCTAAAAGGATATTCACTTTATCAAAACTTTCCGAATCCGTTTAATTTGGTTACAAGAATTAAGTATTCAGTATTGAGTAATGAGTATGTCACGTTGAAAGTTTTTGATGTGTTTGGTAGAGAAATAGAAACTCTTGTTGATGAAATGATGCAACCCGGAGAATATGATGTAAAATTCGGAAATGATAATTTGGAACTTGTAAGTGGTGTGTATTATTATCAGCTCCAGGTAAATAATTTTGTTGAAACAAAGAAGATGATTCTGCTGAAAT
>VGVX01000132.1 GCA_016873845.1 Ignavibacteria bacterium | reverse complement strand
TCTCCAATCTATAAATTCGTTAAAGAGTGGAAAATAGCACTCCCGCCTCATATTGAATTTAGAACCCTCCCAATGTTATTCTATGTTCCGCCAATGTCTCCAGTCATGGCAAATAAAAACGATGATAAAGTTCAAAGTGTATCAGATAATTTCTTCCATGACATTGAAGAATCGAGAGTTCCTCTTCAATTTTTAGGGAATTTATTTGGAGCTGGTCATCAAGGAAAAGTTTTGTATGCACTTAAGAAACAAAAAGCAGTACGAACTTATCGAAGAGCGCTAACTGTTGGTGATATTCCATTGAGCGTTGCAGAAAAAATGTTAACTGAAGCTGACTGTACGAAAGAAGAAGCAGAAGCGATTTATAAATTAACTTCTCTCTGCACCTTTGACGATAGATTCGTCATCCCTCCAATGCATCGAGAAGAAGCAATTGAAATGATGAAAGATCCGCATGAACATAAGCAGGCTGTCGGTTTTGGATTTGTAGAAAAACCTGAAAGAGGTTTATAAAATGATTAGTAAAAAGATCTTCGATAGTCTTTCTAAATTGATTAGATATCCGAGCGAGGACTATCATAAACTCTTAAATGAATTCAAAATTAATCTTCTTAATCTAAAATCTGAAAATGATGCTGAACAAGCATTTCGTTTGTCTGAAGATACCATTGAGAAGATAAATGAAAACTTTGAACTGTTCTATTCTTCAGTTATCAATCTATGCAGAGAAGAACTGGAAGAACTCTACACACAGACTTTTGATATTAATCCAGTCAGCAGTCTTGAAATCGGCTGGCATTTATTTGGCGAAACTTATGAGAGAGGGTCGTTCCTTGTAAAGATGAGAGAAACTCTTCGTGAATTAGCAGTGGAAGAATCTGCTGACCTTCCAGATCACATCACTCACGTCCTTTTAGCTTTAGGGAGAATGGAGAAAGAGGAACAAACTGAATTTTCAGAAATGTTTATTGTTCCAGCGCTGAATAAAATCCTCGACACTTTTGAAGGGAAAAATAATCCATACGAAAGTTTATTAAACATTATTGGCATGCTAATTAAAGTGAACCGAACTTCAGAATTAGGAGTAATCTAACATGAGTAGTGTAAGTCCATTTTTTACAGATCAATTGTTATTCATTGTATTTCCATACGTAGCATTCGTTGTATTTATTTTGTTTTCGATTAGAAGATATTTAATGCAGAGTTTTACTTACTCCAGTCTTTCATCGCAGTTTCTTGAAAACAAGCAGCACTTCTGGGGATTAGTTCCGTTTCATTATGGAATAATAGTAATTCTAACAGGACACTTTGTAGCATTTCTCATTCCACGAGAAATCATTGCATGGAACAACGAGCCACTTCGACTCTACATTCTCGAAATTGCTGCATTCGTTTTTGCTTTGCTGACGCTGATCGGTTTAACCAGCATAATTATCAGGAGATTTACAACACCTAAAATGAAAATCGTAACGAGTCCAGCAGATTGGATTCTGCTAACTATTTTGGGAATACAAGTTTTAAGCGGAATGTTTGTTGCTGTGTTTCATAGCTGGGGATCGACTTGGTATGCAGCAACTGCAACTCCGTATTTATGGTCGTTAATTACTTTCAATCCAGATATTTCATATATAACAGCAATGCCCTGGATGGTAAAAGTTCACATCATAGGTGCCTTTGTGATAATTGCATTCTTCCCATTCACTCGACTCGTGCATGCTTTGGTCGTTCCAAACCCGTACTTGTGGAGAAAGCCGCAAGTGGTCAGGTGGTATGGAATTAAAAGGTTAATTCGTCAGTCAACTGATAAAACAGTCATATAATCAAATAAGGAATTTCGTTTATGTTTTCCATTCTGTTAAAAGTTAGAAAAGTTGAATTGGTAGATTTCAGCCAGGAAAGAATCAGGGTTTTGCATTATACATGGATTGCATTTTTTATTTCGTTTTATGTTTGGTTCAATATGGCACCTCTCGCTACTACAATGCTGAGAGAAGTGAATTGGCTGACACCCGAGCACATAAAAATTTTAGCGATATGCAATGTTGCTCTTACTATTCCTGCAAGAATTATTGTCGGGGCTTTAATTGATAAATATGGACCGAGAATTGTTTTTTCAGGACTTCTTGTATTAATGTCATTTCCGACCTTCGTATTTGCTTTTGGAAATAGCTTTATGCAATTATTAACAGCACGACTTGTTTTGGGAATGATAGGTGCAAGTTTTGTAATCGGCATTAGGATGATTTCTCAATGGTTCCCGCCAAAAATGATAGGAAGAGCCGAAGGATTTTATGCCGGATGGGGAAATTTCGGTTCTGCATGGGCAGCGATGACTTTGCCATGGATCGCATTGACAGTGATGGAAAATTGGTTCGGGATGAAGGTCGATGGATGGAGATGGGCTTTATTTGTTAATGGAATTGTTGCGCTGATATATGGATTTGTTTACTACTTCATTGTAAGAGATACACCAAAAGGGGAAAAGTTCTATGGGACGAAAAAAACTCAACCGCTGATTGTTACATCTTACAGCGACCTTGTTCAATATTTGATTTGGTCTTTCCCGTTGGTAGGCGCATTGGGATTGCTGGCATGGAGGGTCAGCAAAATCCAAATCACAGATACTTTTGGCGACAAAATCAGCTTACTCTCAGATGATTATCTATACCTTATTTATGCTTTACTAATAGTTGTATATATCTTTCATGTGGTAAAATCTCTTCAAGTCAATTTGCCGGTTTTGAAGAAAGGTGTTCCAGATGAAGAGAAATATCCTTTTACCAGTGTTGCCGCATTGAATACAACTTACATAGCTAACTTCGGTGCTGAGCTTGCTGTAGTTTCAATGCTTCCTGCTTTTTTTGAGAGTACGTTTGCAATCAGTCCCGAATTCGCTGGATTGATTGCCGCTTCATTTGCCTTTGTAAATCTGTTTGCTAGACCCTTTGGTGGATTGATCTCAGACTTAATGAAAAACCGAAAGTTGATAATGAGTTTGTATATGCTTGGCATTGCATTAGGATTTTTTGGAATGGCTTTTATTAATTCTGCATGGCCTATTTGGATTGCAGTAGCGATAACTGTCCTCTGCTCAATGTTTGTTCAAGGAGCTGAAGGAGCAACATTTGCAATCATTCCGCTTATCAAACGAAGAATGACCGGGCAAATTGCGGG
>VGVX01000131.1 GCA_016873845.1 Ignavibacteria bacterium | reverse complement strand
AAAATAGTTTAATAACAAAAAAACTTATCATTATTCGTTAATTTACAGGAAAAAATAATCATATTTGCCGCCGATGATGTTGCGTGGAGATTTGTTGGAGCGTATTTAACTGCTTTCGCGGGAATAAGTGTCGTTGCCAGTATTTCATTTTTCTTATCGTCGCTCGTCCAAAATTCTATCGGACCAATAATCGGGACGATGGCGATTTATATAATCTTATTGATTTTGAGTGAGCTTCCTTATGAATTTTTCCAAACTATCTCCCCTTACATGTTCACGCATTATTTACCTTCATGGCTTAGCTTTTTTGACGATCCGGTTGATTGGGATATGATTCAAAAATCTATTGCTGTTCTTCTGTTTCACTCGGTTGGATTTTTTATTATTACCTTACTGATTTTTAAGAAAAAGGATATTTTATCGTGAGAATACAATCTGAATTGAGAAAATTATCATGACAAAGAAAATATTATTTACGATTCTGTGTTTATTTCAACTTTCATTCGGACAGAAAATTGACCCGAATTTAGTAATCGAAAAAATTAGAGAGCAGTTCGGCAGTATAAATGATTACACTGCGGATGTTTCGGTTAAAGTCGATATAGAATACTTGAAAGTCCCGGATATCAATGCAAAGGTTTATTTCAAAAAACCCGATATGATTCACATTGAATCGAAAGGTTTTGCGCTTCTCCCTAAGCAAGGCTTGAACTTTTCGCCGGATGCTCTTTTCGAAAAGAAGTTTACTGCCATCTATGAAAATGATGCGGAGATCGATAATCAAACTTTTCATATTATAAAAGTTATTCCTGAAGAATCCGAAAGAGGTCCATCGATTATCACTCTTTATGTAAATTCAAGGCATTACACAATTGGGAAGATAATCACGCTTGGTGAGCGGTCGGGTAAGGTTGAAGTGAATTTAGATCACAAGTTGGTTGATAACAAGTACTGGCTTCCGGAAAAAGTCGATATACTTTTAGACGTTGGTAATCTTAGATTTGGACGAAGAAGGCAATCGCCGAAAGAAACCCTATCAGAAAATAAAACCGAAGAGAAACAAGAAGGAAGAGTTACATTAACTTACTCGAATTACATTGTGAATAAAGGAATTGACGATAAGATTTTTGAGAAGAAAGAGAACGAGAGATAATCTAAAAGATTTCATCCCGACAAGTCGGGATGGAATCTTTGTTATATAAGCTTTTTACACAACTCAACAGCTTCGATTGCATTCTTTGCATAGCCATTAGCTTTGATTGAATCGGCGAAACTTGGACTGACAGGTGCACCGCCAATAATAATTTTTTTATTCGGATACTTTTCAATCAGCACGTTAACAGTTTTTTGCATTGAAACCATTGTGGTTGTAAGCATCGCAGACAATCCGACTATATCTGGATTTTCTCGCTCAATCCACTCAATGAATTTTTCGGTTGATGCGTCAATTCCCAAATCAGCAACATCGAAACCATTTCCTTTGAGCATTACACCGACTAAGTTTTTTCCGATATCGTGTATATCTCCTTTAACCGTTCCCATCAAAACTTTTCCGCTGCTGATTTTTTCGCCGTGAAGAAAGTATGGTTCAATCAAAGCCATTGCAGTTTTGAATGCTTTTGCCGACATCAACACTTCAGGAAGAAACATCCCTCCATCTCGGAATTTTACCCCAACAACCTCCATTCCTTTCAATAATCCATCATCTAAAATTTGTTTTGCGGTTATATTATTCTCAAGAGCAAGATTGACCTGATCAGTCATCTCTTTCCATTTACCTTTTATGATGATTTCGGAAATTTGGGCAAGAACTTTGTTCATTTATTTCTCTGTTTTTAATCTCCTTGAAAAATTTTTAACAATTTCTTTTTAAGCGAGTTTAATGACCTCTTTATTTTAAATAAATCATTTTTTTCATTGCTGAAAAATCATCAGTGATAATTCTGTAAAAGTATATACCGCTCGGCAGTCCCTCGGCATTGAAGGTAACTTTATATTCCCCGGGGTTGGAATATTGGTTTACAAGAGTTTTAATCTCTCTGCCAAGCAAATCGTAAATCTTAATTTGCACGTTAGAGGCAATTACTAATTGCCAGCTAATTATTGTAATTGGATTAAAAGGATTAGGGTAGTTTTGGTATAAAACAAATTCAGTTGGAAGTTGTTCTTCTTCATCAACACTAACAGTTGAGGTATCCCCGTAAACTACACCGTCTATAACACAACCTAAGAGCTGAATTTCAGATCCTTCAAATAAGCCATGCAGCATACCAAATTCTTTTGTCCAGAGTTCTCGGCCTTTATGTAAACGGTGAATTACATAAATCAAAATATTTTTATTAAACCAACTGAGAGGTAAAGTATCAGTAATTGTACTATATAAAGTATCAAAGAACGTTGTTTGTCCCCACGTATCTCCTTTTTGAGGATTGACCTTAAAATATTTGTATAAGGAATCAAACATCACTGTAGTATATCTAGTATAAAATCCATCATTTACTAAACCCATATAGTGAATCCAGATGTAAGGACCGGTACGAATTGCATAAAAGTGAATACCTTTTATTGTCTTCACGCTGTCTAAAACTTCAAATGTCAATCTCCATCCTGAGAAAAGATATTCTTTATAGAAATAAACCCACTTGTTACCTGGTTTAAGTGGTGATACATTAAATAGGCCTTGTGCAAATATGTAAGTATGCGTTAACACGAGAAAAACAAAAATTATCTTTTTCATACTATAAATTCTCCTATGCAATAAATAGTACTGTATTGTAAATCCAAAATATAAACACACAAACTATCTTTAATTATTTTCTTCCTCTGAAGGTAACATAAAACAAAAATTGAAAAGTTGACAAGATTTTTTCTGAAGCCTGAAGTTTTTTAAGAAATTTGATTTCCCAAAATATTGCCTCAACAATGTTTATTTCTAATTTTAAATAAAATCATCTACTCTCAAAGAATATTTGTAACCCTATATTGCTTTTCTTTTTCATCAAAATAACTCAATTCATTCAGTCAGATTTATTCTATTCGCAATCTTTTTAATTGCGTGAATGTGGTCGGGAGTTGTTCCGCAGCATCCTCCGACGATTTTAACACCTAACTGATAAAGTCTTTCGACTTTATCTTGAATGAAGTTTGAGTCTTCTGAATAAATTTCTCTTCCATTTTCCCAAACAGGTAATCCCG
>VGVX01000130.1 GCA_016873845.1 Ignavibacteria bacterium | reverse complement strand
TTTGAAACGTTCTTTCATGATCTTTGCCCAAAGTCTTCGTGCAGCACGGAACTTCGCGGCTTCTTCAAATAAATCATTGTGCGAGTTGAAAAAGAAGGAGAGCCGCTTGGCAAATTCATCGACATTCAGTCCGGATTTGAGTGCAGCTTTAACATAAGCGATTCCGTTTGCAAGTGTGAATCCGATCTCTTGAGCCGCAGTCGAACCAGCTTCGCGAATGTGATAACCAGAAATTGAAATCGTATTCCATTTCGGAATTTCCTTTGAGCAGAATTCAAAAACATTTGTGATCAATCGCATAGAAGGTTTTGGCGGGAATATGTAAGTGCCACGTGCAATGTATTCTTTGAGAATATCGTTTTGAACAGTACCGGAGAGTTTACTTCGCTCAATGTCATTTTTCTCAGCAACTGCGATGTAAAGTGCAAGCATAACAGATGCAGGTGCGTTAATAGTCATTGACGTTGATACTTTATCCAATGGGATTTCTTTGAAGAGAATTTCCATATCGGCAAGTGTGTCGATTGCAACTCCAACTTTTCCGACTTCCCCTTCAGCCTGCGGATCGTCTGAATCGTAACCGATTTGTGTCGGCAGATCGAAAGCAACTGAAAGTCCCGTAGTTCCTTGTGTAAGAAGAAATCTATATCGTTCGTTGGATTCTTTTGCAGTACCGAAACCTGCATATTGACGCATCGTCCAAAATTTCCCGCGATACATTGTCGGCTGAACACCGCGTGTAAATGGGTATTGTCCAGGGAATCCAATCTTCTCAATACAATCCTCCGATGAAAAATCGAGCGGAGTGTAAAGCCGATTTACTTCTTTATTCGAAGTAGTTACAAACTTTTCTTTCTGCTCTTTTCCGAAGGATCCTTCGGAGTTTTTTGCTATGAAGGGACTTAAAACTTTTTCTTCCCAATTTTCCAATGATGTTTTGATTTTTTCATTTTCCATTTTCAATCGTCCATTGTCAATTTTATGAGGCATTTCGCATTTTTATTATTGTACTTTTTTAAGACTGTGCACCAAACGGCAAGCTCTTTTCTGCAGGCGCCGATTGCAGTTGGATCGGAGAATTCTGCATATTTGCATGAATAATCGCAGTATGATGGCAAATTTTTTATTTCTTTAATTCGAATTCTTTTTTTCATTTAATTCTAAATTTCCATTTATCCACCGCTCTGCACACGACCTAAGAATAAGGGGCTAGTGAGCTGCGGCGGGCAAAATCTCTATTCTCAATTCTCCATTCTCAATTTTCAATTCAATTTAATATTTTCGTAGTGAAGATAAAACAAAATGAAAACTGTTGTAACAAGCTCAATAAAAACCGCCGCATCATTTGTAAAAAGGGGCGAATTAGTCGGAATGCCGACCGAAACCGTTTATGGTCTTGGTGCAAACGTATTCGATGAAAATGCAGTAAAGAAAATCTTCAAAGTGAAAAAGCGTCCACCAGACAATCCTTTGATTGTTCATGTTTCGGCTTATGAACAGATCGAGCAGTTAGCGGATAAGATCACACTTATTGCAGAAAAAATTATCCGAAACTTTTTTCCAGGACCGATTACAATTGTTTTGAAAAAAAACGAAATCATTTCCAATTATGTTACAGCGAGACTCGACACAATTGCCATCCGAATGCCAAATCTTGATATCACAAAAAGATTTATAGATGCTTGCGGCGTTCCAATTGCTGCTCCATCGGCAAATATTTCGGGTTCACCGAGCCCAACTTCCTGGATGCATGTTTACAATGATTTGAACGGAAAAATTCCTTGCATTTTGAAAGGACCAAAATGCAAAGTCGGGATTGAATCGACAGTCGTTGATTGCACCTCTTTTATTCCGGTAATCTTGCGTCCCGGATGTGTTTCAATTGATGATTTAAAAAAGATATTCCCAAGTGTGAAAATTTTATCACCTGTACAAAACGGAATAGTAAAATCCCCTGGTATGAAGTACAAGCATTATTCTCCCAAAGCGAAAGTTGTATTGGTCGAAGGCAAAGAAGATGTATTAAAGATTTTATCGAAATATTCTTCAAAAAATTTTGCTTTTATTGGATTTGAAAAGATTTCATCTGCAAGGAAATCAAAAGTTGTTAGTTCATTGAACGATTATGCACACAAGCTCTTCGCATTCTTCCGATACTGTGATGAATCCGGAATAGAATTTATCTTCTGCCAAAAAGTTGAGGAGAAAGGCATCGGGCTGGCTTTGATGAACCGGCTGCAGAAAGCAGCTTGTTAAAATTACACTTGATATTTGGAATAAAATTTTCTAATTAGAAATTGAAATTTTATCGGGAGTGTAAAATGAAAAACGCAATTATCTCATTTGTGCTTCTTGTTTCAATTGCCGCAAACGGGCAAACACTGCTGCTAAAACCGGGCAATGCCGCACAGTATTGGTATGAAGGGGGAATTTATCGGAAAAAGGAAGTTGTTGGGTACTCAGAGTTTGATGGAAAGTCCTACATTAGGCTAAAAACGATATACGCTGGTTCTCCATCTTATACTTATTCGTATGAAAGAATCGTCGGCGACAGCATTCACTACATAAGGTTGGCAAATGGGAATGATTCATTGTCTTTCAACTTTAATTGGAAAGTTGGAAAAATTCTTCGCAAGGATACAATTGGGAATAGAACTCATCTTCAGTTTATTGACAGCATAAAAAAAACGCAAACCTTCACTTTTGATGATACAATTTATTCTCTTAAAAATGTAACAATAGATATTCATACTGGCGATACGTCGAATGTTATTCCTCTTTATGAGTATTACTCCAAGCTTTTCGGAAAATTAACATCTGGTTTATGGACTATTATGCAAGGTGTAAGAATTAATGGTATCAATTACGGTGGAAATTTTCTTGGTTATCAGGATGAAGTTATCTTTACAAAAGATAGTTTGTATGTATTGTCGTTGATTGATTCAGCGAGCTGCTGGATAAAAAATATTTCAAATGTAAATTTAATACTTGATTCAATCACGACTCATAATCCCTATGGCTATCGAGTAATTTTTTCAAATCATTTGTTTAATAAATATTTTTATTTATATGGAAGGTATCCAAATCACTTATTAGATACTTTGAAGATAATTATAACACCTTCCGATTCTGTTAAGCTATTAATTTACGACGTTGACCTTTGTCCAATTTGTAGAGAAGATATAACCAATAAATATTTTAACGACACATTGACTTTTATTTTTCGGTTAATGAACGAATATCCGTATCAGAATAATTTCTACTCGAAAATTCAAATTTCAGGTTTTGGACGCAGTTCAGATATTGAT
>VGVX01000129.1 GCA_016873845.1 Ignavibacteria bacterium | reverse complement strand
CTGAACTTGAAAATTCTCGGCATATCAACATCAGGCGGAAAAGAGAGTTTAACAAGTTCAAGCGCCGAACGTGCATCATTCGCGGCTTCATTTAAATCTGTTCCCCAATCGAATTGAAGAGTAACTACTGAGATATTATCTGTCGAAATAGAATTTATTTCTTTTACGTTTGGAACAGTTGCAACTGTTTTCTCAACATACTTTGTGATTTTTTGCTCAACGTCTTCTGAACCTGCGCCAGGATATAAAGTTAGAATCGTAAGTATCGGCGGCTCAATTGATGGAAGTAAATCAAGCGGGAGCAAACGGAATGAGTAAACTCCAAAAATCAGGATCGCAAAAAATACCATTCCGGTCAAAACAGGTCTTCTTACAGCAAGTCGTGGTAAATTCATTTTTATCAACTCCTCAAGCTATTCAGAAAAGATTTGTATTGAATCGCCATCTTTCAAGACTTGCTGCCCCGTTGTAATAACTGATTCGTTTTCGGTTAAGCCGGATAAAACTACTGTCTTTCCGTTTATTTGCATTCCTGTTTGGATTAACTTCTTCTTTGCTTTTCCATTTTCATTAATATAAACGTAACTCTCGCTGGAAAGCGGATCGGTCATAATTGCTGTGGAAGGAATAATTAATTCAACACTCCTCCCAAATTTAATATTAACTTTAGCAAACGAACCGACTTTCAGCTTTCCTCCACGGTTGACGAGTCTGATTTCAGCTTGAACGGTTTTTGTGTTTTGATCGACTACAGGACTTATTCTGCTAATGGTTCCATTGAAGTTTTCATTTGGCAGTAAATCGCTTGTGACTAAAACCGGATTACCGGTTTTTAATTTATATACATCTGCTTCTGGTACATTAATTTTTATTTTTAACTCGCCAAGATTCATTAAATATAAAATAGCCGGCACACCGCGATTTTGATTCGGAGCCATTAAGAACAATTCGCCGTCGTTCAAGTACTTTGCTGTTATCACTCCAGAAAATGGCGCTCGGAGCTGCGTGTTTTCAAGCACCTTATCGTAATTTGATTTGAGAGTTTCGAACATCACTTTCGATTTTTCATATGCTTGATCTGAAATCGCTCCTTGATTCTTCAATCTCTCAGCACGCTCAAAATCTTTTACCGCATCATTATATTGAAGTTCAATCTGGGTTAATTGTGCATCGTCCATCTGAACTAATAGAGCACCTTGCTTAACATAATCGCCTTCTTTCACATAAATTTTTCTTATCCTTGCAGCCATTTGTGCGGCTAAAGCAGCTTCTTCCCAAGGATTGATTGTCCCAGTGAAATTCAATTCTTTCTGAATTTCTTGTTTCAGAGCTTTCGATACAGATACAGGCTTTGCTTCATCCGCTGCTTTTTCTTCTTCTTTCGAACAGCCAATTAATATTATCAACACGGTAAGTAAAAATATTTTCGTCTTCATAGTTAAATCCACTTAATTACCTTTTTGAAATGATCGTTGTAAATAAAACTCTAACTCGGAAGCGGCAAGATTGTACTCATAAACTGCAGTTGCATAACCAAGCTCGGCAGATAACAAGTTAACATTCGCATTGCTGATCTCAAGCTGTGTGCTCAAGCCTTCTTTATATCTTACCTCAGCTATTTGATAATTCTTTTGAGCTTTTTCTTGGTTTAACTTTTGTGATTTAATTTTCTCTGCGGCAGTTGACATTTTATTTTTAACATTCGTAATTGCAACTTGTAATTGTTTTCGGGTCATATTAATAGTTTCAGCAATTTGCCGGGCTGATATTTCTGCTTGTTCAACTTTGCTTGCTACACCAAAGCCAGAAAATATCGGAATGCTCAATGTCAATCCAACCGAAGAGCTCTTTACCCAAGTGTAATTATTGAAATTAAAATTGTCTGCCTGAGTTTGAATTTGATAATTACCAAAAGCTGTCAGACTCGGCATGTGCCCCCATTTCTGCATCATAATGTTTTTGTCTGCAATTTGTTTTTGAAGTCCAAGCTTTAACAGCGAATAGGTATTATTAACAACGTTTTCATCAATTGCGACATTCTCATCTAATGCTGCTGCTAAAGCAAGCGAACCTTTCAATGTGATTTTATCTTCAACATTTAAGTTGAGCAAGGTCTTCAGAAAATTCAGTGCAGTTTGATGATTGTATTCTGCCTGCAGGACAGTCGGTTTAAGTTTTTCGACTTCAACTTGAGCGCTGAGATATTCAAAGTCGGAGAGTAACCCGGCTTTATTCATCTTCTCTGCATTCTCTAAATTTTTCAATGCATTCTCATAACTTTTTTTTACGAAGATTTCGGATTCGCGTGTCAACAGTGCATCATAAAATGCCTTAGTTGTATTGAGTTTAATTTGAGCGAGTGTCTCCTCATAGCTTAGATTGCTTAATTCCATTCCCAGCTTGCTGATGATAATTCCAGAATAAATCTGTCCCATAAAAAGTGGAACTCCAAACTGAAGAGCGGCAACGTAGGAATTATCTGAACCTATTTCTATCGGAGTCACTTTTCCTGTCCCTCCGAAAAAGTCCGGCAAAAAGAAAACTGGTTTCTTGATGTTTCTGATATAAGTTCCTTCTGTTGAGATGTTCGGAAAGAGCGATGAGTATGCTTCGGTTATCCGCGCGTCGGCTTTCTCTTGTTCCATCTGAGCCATTTTAACTTGCGAGTTTTCTCTTAGAGCAATTTCAATTGCTTTTTCTAACGTCAGATCGGATATGAGCATAATATCTCTCTGACTAAAAGCGAGTTGCAACGTTAAAATAAAAAATATTAGTGCTGCTTTTTTCATTTTTTTCCTTTGTTCATTTCTTTTAGAAGCTCGGTTGAGACTTCATAAAACTTTTTCATGATTGATAAAAATAATTTCTGTTCTTCGGCTGAAAGATTTTCAACTAATCGCTCGTAAATAATTTTGCTTTTATCTGTGTGGATTTCGAGAATTTTCCTCCCCTTCTTCGTTAAGCTTATATAAGTTTTTCTGCGGTCTTCGGAAGGGATGACGCGGTCAACGAGATTCTGTTTAACAAGCCGGTTTATTAAACCCGAAGCTGAGCTTTGAGCAATCTTGAGGTCGCTCGAAAATTCCTTTAATGTAGTAGTTTTGCGTTGATCGATGCAATACAAAGCCCACCATTGTGTAATTGTAATTTCCGATTTTAAGATGAGTGGATTAAGCTTTATGTGAACGTCTTTGATTTTCTGCCCGACGTCAAACAGTTCTTCGATGATCCCTTTTTCGTTTTTCATTTATCCATTCGACTATTCGTATTCCAAACTGTTCGTATTACGATACAATTTTACGAAAGTTAT
>VGVX01000128.1 GCA_016873845.1 Ignavibacteria bacterium | reverse complement strand
TTAAATTATATAAAGACTTAAATCCTGAGAAAGCAACAAGTAACTAAAGAAACCTCAGGGGACAAATGGCACTATAGTAAATAGTAAAAAGTTGAAAGTATGAAGGTTTATAAAGTTTGTGTTGAATCAGACAAAGAGGACGATGGCATTACGAAAGTTTCTTCATCCGGTAAAAATGTCGACGTAAAAAAGCAATTGGGAATTAGTGGAGAGAAAAGCATTATTCAAAAAATATCTTTCACTGCTTGAAGTTGAAAAAGCAGAGCCATCTCTTGCACTGCTTAAGAAAATCGTTAAAGCTCATCTGATCAAAGTTCCGTTTGAAAATATTTCAAAGCTTTATTATAAACAGCAAGGGAAGAACTATTTCCCCGAACTCCCGCAGTACCTTGACGATATCGATATGCACAATTTCGGCGGGACGTGTTATGCAAATAATTATTATCTCTATCTGTTGCTTGAGCATCTCGGTTTTGATATCAAGCTTTGCGGTGCCGATATGCGCCAGCCCGATGTACATGTGATAAGCATGGTAGATATTAACAGACGAGAGTTTGTTGTTGACTGCGGCTATGCGGCGCCGTTCCTAAGTCCTTTGCCTGCAGATTTAAATGAGGATTACTGCATAAATTTTGGCAATGAAAAATATATTATTAGACCGAGAGATGAAAGCGGAAGAATTAAAGTGGAACAATACTCGGATGACAAACTTCAGCACTGGTATGCTGCAAACACTCAACCGCGCGAGATAGATGATTTCAGTAAAGTAATAGCCGACTCTTATTCAAATGATGCGGTATTTATGAATGCAATTCGTATTACAAAATTCAGCGAAAGCGGCTCTTTTGTTCTGAAGAATCTTCTCTATACCGAAACGGCTGGTTCGGAATCGGCAACCAAAAAACTTTCGCGTGATGAGCTGCCGGATTTTGTCAGTGAAAAATTTGATATGCCGGCGAATCTTGTTAGGGAAGCAGTCGCTTTTGTTAAAGAGCTGAAGGATATTTATGATTGAGAGTTTTTTAGATGTTTCGCTTCGCTCAACATGACAAAAAGTTCAGCTTCGTATTTATAGTAACTGCGTAATGTGCTGCGGATTTTTCCGATGCACTCCTTCGGAATTGATTCAATTACTGACTTTGAATTTAGTTCTGCTTTTTTTACTGCGTGATTTTCCCGCTCCTCTTTTTTTCGAACGGCGGAACTCTGTTTGAGAATGGCCGTGCGAATGTGAGGGCCCTTGCCTTTTTGAAGAACGCGATTTTCTTATAAATTTCTCAACAATTTCTTGATTCATCTTACCCGGTAGAAAAGGATGATCCTCAATAACTGGAATTGCGGATTTTATAAGTTTAGTTATTTCTTTAAGGTAAGCTCTTTCCTCAGCACCGCAGAAAGAAAGCGCTGTACCGCTAAGTCCAGCTCGGCCTGTACGCCCAATCCTGTGAATATAAGTTTCTGAATATTCGGGAATATCATAATTAAAAACGTGAGATAGTCTATCTATATCAATTCCTCTTGCGGCAATATCAGTTGCAACAAGAACTTTTGTTCGCATAGATTTGAAATTATCCAATGCCCTTTGTCTTGCGTTTTGCGATTTATCCCCGTGAATAGACGCAGTATGTATTTTTGCGTCATTTAAAAACCTGGCAACCATATCCGCTCCGCGTTTTGTTCTCGTAAATACGAGAGCAGAAGAAACATCCTCGTTCTTTAAAATGTAAATCAACAATTTCTTTTTATCGGCTCTTGAAACAAAATAAACCGCCTGTTTAATCACATCAACAGTTTTGGTTTGAGGCGTAATATCAATTTTTACAGGCTCGGTTAAGATTGTTTTGGACAACTTAACAATTTCTTCGGGCATTGTAGCCGAGAAAAACAGCGTTTGTCTTTTTGCAGGAAGCTTAGAGATAATTTTTTTAACATCATTTATAAATCCCATGTCAAGCATTCTATCGGCTTCATCAAGCACAAAAAGATTTATGCGGGAGAGATCAATATATTTTTGATTAACAAGGTCGAGGAGTCTGCCCGGAGTAGCAACGAGAATATCAATGCCGTGCTTCAACTTAGCTGTTTGAGAAAACTGAGAAACGCCGCCGAATACAACTGTGTTTTTTAATCCCGTGTGTTTTCCGTACACGCTGAAACTCTCGCCGACCTGAACCGCAAGCTCTCGTGTAGGAGTTAGTATTAAAGCTTTTATAGTTCGCCTTTTAGGTCTGCCCGGCTCTCTTGCTTCGCTCAGTATTTGTAAAATGGGAACAGCGAATGCCGCCGTTTTACCGGTACCGGTTTGAGCACAACCGAGGAGATCTTTCCTCTCCAGTATTACCGGAATTGCCTGCTGCTGAATAGGCGTTGGTATTGTATAGCCTTCGTTAGCAAGAGCCGTTTGCAGAGGCTTGATCAGATTTAAATTATTGAATGACATATTTCTTTCTTTTTTGCTTACCGGATTAAACTTTCAACCCGGTAATATCGGGGCTTAATTACGGCGGTTTGTTAATTGTGCTTAATTAGTAACTATAATAAGCGGTAATTTGTGAGGAATATTCTGCCGGAGGCATTAGTGTCAAAAATCACGCGGCAAAGTTAAGCTAAAAAAACATTTTATCCTATTTTTAAAAGATTCGTAACGGAGAAATAACAATACTTTACGGCTCAGCTAAACCTATAGAACGAAAGGAGCAACTTCCTGTAAATCGCTAATTCCAATGAAATTTCAGCTCCGTTAGGAGCGGAATATCTAAAGACAACCGAACTATCCGACTGCAACAAGTCCCATTGAGACAGAAGATTCTTTCTTCTAGTAAATATTTATTCCCAATGGAATTTTCAGTTCCGTTAGGAGTGGAATATCTAAAGAAACTCAAAAAAGCTGAATGCAAGAAGCCCCACAGGGGCGACATATCATTTCATAAAGTATAGCAAGACGCACGGAATTAACATTCGTTTAATCCGCCTACGCGTTCCGCTTCGGCGGACGAGAAGGGTGGGTCAAATTCCCTGCCGCTTGCGGCGGAACTGGGTTCGGGGCTTGCCCCGAGGTTCATACCATTGATTTCAATAAAATCTTATTTCACCGATAAAATCCGTATCTTCACCTATTACACTTTGAGTGTAAATAACCTTTGATTTATGTTTGCGTAAAAGATTTTTTCATATTGGATAGAATCATGAAACATATAATTACGTGCTTAATTCTTTTTGTTATTTCATCATTCAGTTATGGGCAGACAAAAATTTCCGGAGTGATAAAAGACTCCGACGATCAGCCACTTCCGCGTGCGAATGTTTATTTGAAAGATACATACGACGGAGTTTC
>VGVX01000127.1 GCA_016873845.1 Ignavibacteria bacterium | reverse complement strand
TATTTTTGTAAATACAGTTCGTGTTGAACATATCAATAAATTCAATTAAAGGAGTAATAAATGGATCGTACAGAAGTTGAGAACCGTGTAAAGAAAGTTATTGCGGGCGTTCTCAAAATTAATCAAGAAAATATTTCATCAAGTGCTAATTTTATTTTTGATCTTGGAGCCGACTCGCTGCAGAGTCTTCAGCTTGTCGCCGGATTTGAAGAAGAATTTGACATCGAAATGGACGAAGATGCTGCGTTAGGTGTGCAATCAGTTTCAGATGCTGTTTCTTTTATTAAATCTTATGTAGATGCGAAGGTGTAGTGTTGTCAAAATTCAGTAAAAAAACTTGGGAACAGATTCACAGTATTTTTTATCCTCGTTCGATTGCAGTTGTCGGTGCAAATAAAGTCAAAGGCACTGTCCCTTCTGACATTTTTTACAATATCTTAAAAGCAGATTTTCAAGGAATACTCTATCCTGTAAGTCCAAAGGAGCAATTTATTGCAAGTGTAAAAGCATATAAATATGTTATTGATATTCCCGATCCGGTCGATATGGCAGTCTTGGTTTTTCCAAGTTCCGTTTGTCATATGGCATTAGAGCAGTGCGGGCAGAAGGGAATCAAATCGATGATCATCATTTCTGCAGGATTTAAAGAAGTTGGCGGGGCAGGAATCGAGCGGGAGAATCAAATTAAAGCGATTGCACATAAAAATGGAATTTCATTTATAGGTCCGAATTGTCTCGGTGTAATTAACACAGATCCAAATTGTGTTATGAATGCTTCATTCGCTCGTGAGATGCCGGACGCAGGAAACATTGGATTTATTTCGCAAAGCGGTGCGCTGTGTACCGCAGTTTTGGATTATGCAAGAGCGAAACACATTGGCTTTTCTAAATTTGTAAGCTTTGGCAATAAAGCAGATATAAATGAGATTGATCTTTTGTTTTATTTGAAAAATGATCCGCAAACAAAAGTAATTTTAATGTACCTGGAAGAAGTCAGCGATGGTCAAGCTTTAATGGGAATCGCCCAAGAAATAATTTCAGAAACTGGAAAACCGATACTTGCTCTCAAATCTGGAAGAACATCTGAAGGCGCATCCGCTGCAGCTTCTCATACCGGAGCTTTAGCAGGAAGCGATGAGGTTTGCGATGCTGCGTTTGATCAGGCTGGTATTATACGCTGTGAAAATATTGAAGAGATGTTCAATTATGCTCTTGCTTTTGCTTATCAACCAATTCCACAAAACAATCGAATAGCAATTATTACCAACGCTGGCGGACCCGGAGTGCTTGCAACAGATATGGCAATTAAGAGCGGACTTCAGCTTGCAAAATTTTCTGAAGAAACAACCATTGCTCTCAAAAGAAGTCTGCCTGTAACTGCGAATATTAAAAATCCCGTTGATGTTATTGGAGATGCAAGGGCTGATAGATACATCGCAGCATTAACTTCCACTTTAAAAGATGAGAACGTAGATGGAGCAATGGTTATACTCACCCCACAATCGATGACAGATATCGTAACTATAGCAGATGAGATTTCGAAAATTGCGAAAGAATCGCCCAAACCTTTTCTGACATCATTTATGGGTGCGAGCGACGTTGCCGCCGGAATCGATATTATTCAAAGAAGAAATATTCCACACTATCAGCTTCCAGAAGATATGTGTAAAGCGTTTTCGTCTGCCTATAATTTCAAAAAACGGTTATCCAAAAAAACATCTGCACCTGAAACTTTTAATGACGTAGATGTAAAATCAGCTAAATCAATTCTCAAAAAAGCTGTAAATGAAGGAAGAAAATTTCTCACCGAAGAAGAGGGAATTAAAATCCTCGATGCTTATAAACTTCCTATTTTACCGAATGGATTGGCGAAATCTGAGGATGAAGCCGAAAAAATTGCAAAAAAAATTGGGTTCCCTGTTGTATTAAAAATCATGTCTGAAGATATTATTCATAAGTTCGATTTAGGCGGTGTTCGGCTGAATATAAATAGTATCGAAGAAACACGCAGAGCATTTTCAGAGATAATGCGAAATGTGAATGCCGCAATGCCTGAAGCGAGAATTAAAGGTATACTTGTCCAGAAAATGGTTAATACAGGAGAAGAAGTAATAATCGGATTGAAACGTGATTATACATTCGGTCCTGTTGTCATGTTTGGACTCGGTGGAATTTTTGTCGAAGTGTTGAAGGATGTTAGATTCAAAGTCGTACCAGCTTCTAAAGAAGATATTTACGAAATGGTTCGAGAAATTAAGTCGTATCATCTGCTCGCTGGTGCAAGAGGAAGAACGAAGAAAGATATCGATTCAATAGTAAATTGCATTCAAAGAATTTCGCAATTGGCAGTCGATTGTCCACAAATAAAAGAGCTTGATATCAATCCATTGCTTGTTCAAGATGAAGGCAGCGGCAGTTTTGTAACCGACACTAAAATAATGTTATAATTTAATCAATAAATAATAGGAATTAAAAAATGAGAATCTTAATTCACGAAAACTACCAAGCTTTAAGTAAGTTCACAGCATATTACATTGCAAAGACAATTAAGGAGTTCAATCCAACTCCGAAGAAACCCTTCATACTCGGATTGCCAACTGGTTCATCACCGCTTGGAACATATCAGCATTTAATTGAGCTTCATCAACAAGGTAAGGTATCATTTAAAAATGTTGTTACGTTTAATATGGATGAATATGTTGGACTTCCGGAAAATCATCCTGAAAGCTATCATTACTTCATGTGGTCGAATTTCTTTAATCACATTGATATCCCAGCAGAGAATGTAAATATTCTGAACGGAAACGCTGCTGACCTAGAGAAAGAATGTACCGATTACGAAGCAAAAATTAAAAAATACGGCGGAATTAATTTGTTCCTCGGCGGAATCGGTCCCGATGGTCATATTGCATTCAACGAGCCTGGTTCATCTCTTTCGTCAAGAACTCGTGTAAAAACTTTGACCTACGATACTCGTGTTGCCAATTCGAGATTTTTTGACAACGATATTACGAAAGTTCCATCCACAGCATTAACCGTCGGCGTCGGGACAGTTATGGATTCGGATGAAGTCGTAATTATCATAAGCGGTTACAATAAAGCAAGAGCGCTTCAGATGGTCGTCGAAGAAGGAGTCAATCACATGTGGACTGTTTCTGCGCTTCAAATTCACAAAAAAGGAATGATTGTTTGTGATGATACTGCAACGATGGAATTGAAAGTCGGAACAGTAAAATATTTCAAAGATATTGAGAAAGATGCTATTAACAATCTACCCGAATTATAGGAGAACTCATGGAATATCGCAGACTAAAATCTTCTGAAATAGAATTGCTGAAAAATCAAAGTTGTACTGCGGAAGA
>VGVX01000126.1 GCA_016873845.1 Ignavibacteria bacterium | reverse complement strand
CAATACTATCAGAATTTTCTTGACTAAAAGAAATACTATAAAAAGCTGACCAAAACAATAAAATCAATATCAAGTTTTTCAAATTCATTCTGCTTTCTTTATTGGTATAACGACGTTGTGCATAAGCCGCAGCCCAGAACAAGACTGCCGAATGAAACTACATCTGCCGAAGATTTAGCAAACCGTGCTTATCTTTCTTTGCAAGCACGGTTTGCAAGTTAATTAATTTAGTATGAACACTTTGAACAAGTTTGCCGAAACGGAACGACTAACATTAAAATTATAAAACTGCCGAATGCGAAAACGCTGTCGGCTTGATGCACTGGTTAGGTTGCTCTTCATAAACTATCTACTTTTTTTATAAGAACTTTATCCACTCTTTTCCCATCCATATCAATAACTTCAAATTTATATATACCATAGGTCACTATATCACCTAATTCAGGTATTTTCCCAAGTCGCTTCATTAAAAAGCCACCAAGTGTTGTATAATCTTTTGCAGAAAATTCAATAAGTAGATGTTCGGATATTTTTTTTACTTCAATTGAACCATCAACCAAATATGATTTATCTTTCCTTTCAAATATTTCAGGCTCAGTTATATCAAATTTTTCCGGTATATCTCCGGCAATATTCTCAATTAAATCGTGCAATGTGATAAGTCCTTGTGTGCCACCATATTCATCTATTATTAAAGCAATATTTGTTTTATAAATGCGGAACTTTTCAAATAACTCAATTGAATAAATAGATGAAGGCACAAACAAAATATCATTTAGGGTTGTGCGTAAATCAAAGCTATGGTTAATATTATAGTTGAGCAAAAATTCTTTTGATTCCAGAATTCCAAGCGTGTGGTCAATATTGTTTTCACAAACCACATATTTTGAATAATGATGCGAAGAAATAAAATCTAATACTTCTTGATTTGTCATTGATATATCTATCCATTCAATTTCTGTTCTTGGAACCATTATTTCTAAAACTCGTTTATCATTAAAACTAAAAATTTTTTTTATCATTTCTGTTTCTTCATTTTCAAATGTGCCGTGCAACTTTCCGAATTCTAATAAAGATTTTAACTCATCTTCTGATACAGGTGGTTCTTCACTTTTTTTTATGCGAAAAAGAAATATTATAAACCTTGTTGATACACTCAGGAGCCAAACAAATGGGGCAAATGCTTTTGCAAGAAAAAACATAAGTGATGCCATTAATAAAGTAATTTTTTCTGGATTGTTAAGTGCTATACTTTTAGGAACAAGTTCACCTATAACTAAAGATAAGTAAGTAATTGTTGTAACAATGATTGCGAAGGAAATTTCAATAGAATAGGATTTTAAATATTCTATTTGACTTATATATGGTGTTAAGTCTTCAGCCATTGCATATCCGCCAAATGCTCCAGCAAGAATTCCCACTAATGTAATGCCAATCTGCACAGCCGAGAGAAATTTTTCAGGTTCACTTAGCAGGAACAATGCTTTCTTAGCAGACTCACTTCCTTTTTTTGCTTTTTCTTCCAATTTAAAACGTTTGGCTGAAACAAATGCAATTTCACTCATTGCTAAAAAACCATTAATCACAACTAGTATTAATATTATAATTATTTCATACATATAATTTTTCTGTGCAACCTAACGACGTTGCCGATAACCCGCCGCCCATAACAGCAATGCAGATTAAAACGACAAAGCCAATAATTTAGCAAACTACACTTATCTTTCTTCGCAAGTGCAGTTTGCAACAATGTTAATTAATAGAACTACTTTGAACAACAAACTTGTAACGGAACAACCAAGCCAAAAATATTAAAACTGCCGAATGCGAAAAGGCGGTCGGGTTGATTGGCTGGTTATATGCAAATTTAATTTGTTCCAAGAATAAAACTTAATCCAACGCCAAAAGTTGTAGTTCCTTCACTAATACCAACACGTGGAGATATTACAAAAATATTCTTGGGTGAAGTATTAAACGCTAATCCTAAACCAATTCCAAATACTGTTGTGTCATCTTTTTCAGATTCCTCATTACCAGCATTATCTTCCAATTTTACTTCGCCAGTAATATAAGAGAAGCCAATTGATGGTTGTATTCTAAAAGACTCTGAAGCTTTAAAGTATCCAAATAAAGAACCACCGATTGAAAAAAAACCTCCAGTCATATCGATATTAAAATCATCAAGAACATCGTTTGAATACATTTGCCAATCATAACCGGCACCAATAGCAAAAGACAAGGGGATTTCATCATTTTGCTTAAGCGCATAGAAAGTTAAACTTGGTGAAATAACTGTTGCATTTAAATCTGCACCCAATAATTTCTGGTCAAAGCTGAAACTCTCTACTCCTATACCAAAATCAAAAATTCCATTAACTGAATAACCAACACTTCCACCAATTCCAGTAACATCTTCATTAGTAGAGAAACCACCTCCTATTCCAAAACCACTTTGACCTCTTTCCAAATAAGCACCTTGACCATAGATAGAACAAGAAAATAAAAAAATTATAAAAACCGTACTAAAAGATTTCATTTTAACTCCTTTTGTTTTGCATATAACTATTAATTATCCTGCACAGCTTTATTATATCTAGAATGATATACTGCGTGCAGGTGCATGATATCATTCCAATTGTTTTGTTTTTCTTTCAAATTCACAATATTTAAAAATAGGTCGTGCATATCTATAATCCATTTCATTTCAGTCTAATGGACTCTTAACTCCAAGTCCTCGGTTTAAAACATGCGTATATATCATTGTCGTTTTTACCGACTTTGGACTGTAATAGTTTGCTCGCAGATTTATTCTAACTTCATTAAGTCCGTTAGCTAACGGATTTGGTTTTTGCCCGTATGATTGAATTAAGTTCATTCTTTAATTCTCCCAGAAGTATTTTAGTAATCATTCGAATGAATGTCAAGCTGTTTAGTTAAAAAGTTCATAAAGTTAAAAAGTTCATAAAGTTTGAAAGTTCATAAAGTTTGAAAGTTCATAAAGTGGGAAAGTTCTCCTTCGCCGACTGGAATCTTTGTTTTTTGTTCTCTCGATACGTTTCGATAAACCTGTCTGCCGACAGGCTAGATCGGGACTACTCGAGAACCAATATAAATTTAGGGTTTCGCGTAATCCGTCAACTGACGGGTATATCGAGAAGTCGTAATTTGCAGCCGCTTATGAAGCGAACGAATGTGTTAAAAAATTCTAAAGAAGTAATAGAAGATTATTAATCAGTTAAATCTCGGTCCTTTACTTCATCAACACCATTTTTTTCGTTTCAACATACGAGCCGGTACGGAGCTGATAGAAATACACACCGCTCGTGAATGCAGAATTTGGAATGCGGAATGAGGAGTTGTGAATACCTGGTTCTAATACTTCGTCGACTAAAGTTGCAATTTCCTTACCGAGTATATCATGAACT
>VGVX01000125.1 GCA_016873845.1 Ignavibacteria bacterium | reverse complement strand
AAAGGAGCACTTGTGTATGATTAAATCTGTATTGAAAAAGCAAAATCTATCGAATAAAAAATTCACTATCGGTTTAATCCAAATGTCGATGGAATCTAATCCAAAAGACAATTTAAAGAAAGCCAAATCGTTTGTAGAGAAAGCCGCAAAGAATGGAGCAATGGTAATTTGTCTGCCCGAGATGTATAAGTCTTTATATTTCTGCCAAAAAGAAGAACACGATTATTTCAAGCTTGCCGAACCAATGCTCGGTGAATCCGTGCAAACTTTCCAAAAGATTTCAAAGAAGTATAAAGTTGTAACAATCGTTCCGATCTTTGAGAAACGAGCCTCCGGTATTTATCACAATAGTCTTGCTGTGATTGACACGAATGGCAAAGTCGCCGGAACTTACCGCAAAATGCACATTCCCGATGACCCAGCGTATTACGAGAAATTTTATTTCACTCCGGGAGATTTGGGGTTCAAGTCTTTCAACACAAAGTTCGGAAATATTGGAACTCTCATCTGTTGGGATCAATGGTATCCCGAAGCGGCGAGACTGACTGCACTTCAGGGTGCGGAAATTCTTTTCTATCCGACAGCAATCGGTTGGCATCCTTCTGAAAAAGATAAATACGGAGCGAAGCAAAAAGAATCGTGGATAACCGTTCAACGCGGTCATGCAGTGGCAAATGGAATTTATGTCGCTGCAGCAAATCGATTGGGACATGAGAAACTCGATAAAGAAAGTAATGGAATTGAATTTTGGGGTTCATCTTTTATATGCGATCCGCAGGGTGAGATCGTTGCCCAGGCTTCAAGTGATAAGGAGGAAATAGTTTACGCAGAAATAAACTTGAGTTATGTTGAATCTGTCCGGCAGCACTGGCCCTTTTTGCGTGATAGAAGAGTCGATGCTTATTGTGACATAACAAAAAGATTTATTGATTAATTGAGAACAATTTCACAGAGACGCACAGAGTAGTCACGGAGAGACACAGAGAAATTTATGAATAACCAAAATATATTAACACAAAAAATTATTGGATGTGCAATTGAAGTGCATAAACATTTAGGCCCTGGATTATTAGAATCGGCATATGAAGAATGCTTATGCTTTGAGCTTCATCAAGAGGGTTTGAAATTTGAAAGACAAAAAGCGGTTCCAATTATTTACAAAGAAATAAAATTAGAATGCGGATATAGGTTAGATATTTTAGTTGAAAATGAAATTGTAATTGAGATTAAATCCGTTGATGCAATCTCTCCTATTCATCAAGCTCAGGTTTTAACTTATTTGAGATTCGCAAATAAAAAATTAGGTCTATTACTTAACTTTAATGTAAGAATATTGAAGGATGGAATTAAACGATTTATCTTATAACCTCTGTGTAACTTTGTGTCTTCTCTGAGTGACTCTGTGATACAAGAATATTGAACTAACAATGAGACCTCTCAAATGGAGAGAATCTCTGTGCCATAAAGATATTGAATAAACAATAATATCTCTCAAATGAAAATAGAAATCGAATTAAAGAATCCACTTCTCCCAGCCGAATGGGAAAAGCACGAAGCCACATACATCGGCTGCCCTCACAATAAAAACGATTGGCCTGGGAAATTTACACCGATACTTTGGGTTTATGGCGAAATTGTTAAACGAATTTGTGAAGGAGAAATCGTGAGAATATTCGTCAACGATAAAACCCATGAACAATCTGCAATTAGAATGTTGAGAAAAACTAATGCTGACCTTTCAAATATAGAATTCATAAAACTAAAAACAGACCGGGGCTGGCTTCGAGATTCTTCCCCTGCATTTGTGAAAACAAACGAAAGCAAAATGCAAGCCGTGCAATTCAGATTTAACGGCTGGGCGAAATATCCGAATCATAAATATGATTTGAGGATTCCACAAACAATCTCAAGAAAATATCAACTCCCTTTAATTCCAGCACTACACGAAAATCGTCATGTTATTTTGGAAGGTGGCGCAATTGATACAAATGGTCGAGGAACACTCATCACAACAGAAGAATGTTTGATGGATACGAAGGTTCAAGTGAGAAATCCAGGATTTACAAAAACAGATTACGAAGAAGTATTTAAAAAGTATCTTGGCATAACAAATGTTCTTTGGCTCGGTAAAGGTATAGCCGGCGATGATACGCATGGACATGTTGATGACCTCTGCAGGTTTGTAAATCCAAATACAGTCGTAATAGTTCAAGAAAATAATCCTAAAGATGAAAATTATATTTCACTTAAAGAGAACCGAGAGCGGCTTGAGACTATGACTCTTCAAGATGGGTCGAAAGTACAAGTTGTGGAACTTCCAATGCCCGAACCGCTCTACTTTGATGGACAGCGTCTTCCAGCAAGCTATGCGAATTTTTATATTTCGAACGCTTACGTTATAGTCCCGACTTTCAACGACCCAATGGATAGAATCGCTCTCGGAATTTTGGCTGAACTATTTCTTGATAGAAAAGTTGTTGGAATTCATTCGGTTGATCTTGTCTGGGGGCTTGGAACTATTCACTGCTTAACTCACGAACATCCAGCGGAGTAATTCGATAAATGTGGATTCTCCTCGCATTCGGTGTTGCACTTTTCGACTCGCTTAAAAATGTTGCTGCTAAAGCTACACTCAAAAATGTCGATGAGTATGTAGTAGCATGGAGCAATTGTTTTTTCTCTGCGATCCTTCTAACTCCGGTTTTGTTTTTCGAGCTGCCCGAAATCAAGCCGATGTATTTTGCAGGATTATTTGTCAGCGGAAGCTTGAACGTTGCCGCACTTGTATTTTTTATGAAATCAATCAAGCATTCCGATTTATCGATAACCGTACCTCTTACAACATTGTCTCCTCTTTTATTATTAATTACTTCACCAATAATTGTTGGTGAATTTCCAAATTCACAAGGCATTGCGGGAATGGTTTTGATTGTACTTGGTGCTTATTTATTAAATTTAAAAAGCAGCTGGAACGGATTTCTTGCACCATTCAAAGCAATTATATTTGAGAAAGGACCGAGATACATGCTGTTTGTTGTTTTACTCTGGAGCATCACAGCAAACTTTGATAAGATTGGAGTTGTTAACTCATCTCCGTTGTTTTATTCATTTACAATTCAAGCATATATTGGATTTGTACTTTTATTGTTCGTGATTCCAACATTTAAAAATCATCCAGATTTATTCAAAAAGAATTTTAAAGCGTTATCAGGAATCGGAGTTCTCTCTGCTCTCACAATCATTTGCCACATGATTGCAATAAGCTTAACGATTGTTCCTTATGTAATTTCAATCAAGCGTACAAATTCAATATTGAGTGTAATCTTCGGAAGAATTTTCTTTAAGGAAGGAAATTTGAAGGAAAGATTAACTGCGGCAATTTTGATGTTTATTGGAGTTTTGTTGATTACTTTTTCTTAGAATGAATTTCTTTGAAAATTTAATCAGTGATAACCCGTCGAAACTTGCCTGCGGCAAGCAGGTCCGTGTCATCTGTGTTCTACTTGCTTAGCTATTTCTACTTTAGGTAAATCATTTTCTTCGTCTGACTTTGTCCATTAAACTCAAGTGTATAAAAATAAATT
>VGVX01000124.1 GCA_016873845.1 Ignavibacteria bacterium | reverse complement strand
TTCTGCCAAGTTTTAGTATTTTTAACCATGTCGTAATTCCTTTTTGTTTTTGGTTTAACAAAATTACGACTTTTGGGAGCTACTTTCTTACGTAGCTCCTTTTTATTCTTTTCTCGGTTAGTAGTGAAAAAAAATTATTTTTTGTTAAAAAAACCGCTTTTTCATCCGAAAATATGTTAGGAAAGGAAGGGAGATATTTCATGAAAGAAACGTAGAAATATTTTAAATTAACATAGAGTAAATATTAAATGCTCAATACGAGCAAGCTCAAAATGAGCAAATTGAGGAGAATAAATATCCGCATGAAGCAGCGGCTTATAATATTTTTGCTGCTTGTTGCTTCTACTACGTTCCTATCCTCAAAACTTAGTTCCGTCAAGAACTTCGGCGTTGGCGAAGGATTAATGGATGAGTACATCCTTGATGTAACTCAAGATTCTAAAGGACTTCTCTGGATTGTAACAAAGGGAAGTGTTTCGAATTTCGATGGACTTCGATGGACTAACTTCAGCACAAATTTCCCCCATGAAAAAAATATTTTTAGCGAATTTCCTAATAACGTCGTAAGAATTGCCGCAGACCATAACAACTCATTATATTTTCTAACATCAGACGGGAAAATTCAATTTACTTCCCTATCAGAAGTCAATCATATTAATAAGTCCATTAAGAATTTAACCTACGAAGGGATTACAAGAGAAAAGTTTTTCGACATTCAATTTGTTCGGGAAAGTGCGAGCGGAAAAATTTGGGCGGCTACATATAAAAGCGGTTTATATTATTTGCTCGGTGAAACCTGGATAAGATTTTCCGAATCTGAAGGATTATTGACAAACAGAGTTCGAGCTATTAAATCTTTCGGGGAGTTTCTTTCTGTTGCAACCGAAAAAGGAATTCAGATAATTCGAAACGAAAAGGTTGTCTATACTTTCCAAACTGATATTTTTTCTCGGATCGGCAATTTCTCGATGGCACTAAGTTTAAGTTCATTCTCTAAAGGAGACATTCCTTCGATTTGGATCTTAGCGAATAATTCACTTCTTAAAATTGAAAACGACCGTCTCACTAATGAAACAAACAAGTTTTTCAATCCCGCACGTGAAGAATATCAAATTATTTATGCAAACGGTACGAACAAAATATTCCTAGCCGGAAATGAGAGTTTGAAAATAATCGATGCTGCAACTAGCGAGATAAGTCTACTAAGAGACGTTGACGGTGTACGCGGATCAAAACCGCAAGTAATTTTTGTCGATTCTGAAAATAATCTTTGGATTGGTTCGGAAAAAGGAATTACGCGAATCTTAATGAATGAGCTGGCAGTTTATGATGCAAATTCAGGATTAGCAGATAATGCAATCCTTTCCTCATCCCAATTGAGCAGTGAAATTTATGCACTTGGACATCCAAATGGATTGGTGACATTTTCAATCAAAGACAGGTTTTTCACAATAGACTTGAAAAAGAAAATCCGTCGAAGCTCTCGATCTTCGACCGAAAACGATTTTGATATAACAAAAATTCTCCCCTACTCGTCAAGTTCTTTTTTAATTCAACTTAGCGACCAGATGCTGATTGAATTGAAACTAAATTCCTCTGTTGAAATCTTTTTTGAAGTAAAAGAAAGAGGAGAATACGTTAAATCATTTTTGGTCGACGGCTTAAATAGAGAAGTAATATTATCAGGTAATTTCTTCTTAGATAATAATAATGAAAAGATTATAAAAATTGGTTTTGACAAAAAATTTAAGCCTTTTAATGTAAGTCTTCCTCAAGTGGATTTCACTTCCATCACACAAGCAAGAGACGGTTCGATTTGGCTTGGAACAAATTCGCCGCTCGTCTATCAGTTGAACAGGAAGGAAGTTTTGACTTACAATACTGCCGAGAATATAAAATCGAATCGCGTTACAACTATCAAAGAAGATAAGGGGGGGAACATATTTGTTGGAACTGATGCAGGCTTGCTAGTAATTCAGAAAAGCGGCGATAGAAAAATACTAACAAAAGAAATTGGCTTAATTGGAAATTTAATTTACTCACTTCATTTTGATGAATTGAACAACGCTTGGATTGTTACAAACTCAGGACTCGAAAAGTGGAACTGGCGTGAATTCATCGCACCGGCAGACTGGAGAAAATTTTCATTTAACTTAAATAATTCTAATGCAGTATTTGAAAATGAACACGATTTATTCTTTGCAACAAACAACGGACTTGTAAAAATATCCAAAGAAGAATCGGACTATAAAACCTCAATTCCAAAACTTTATATTGTTGATTATGTATTAGATGGAGAAAGCATTTCACCATTTAACAATATCGAAATTAAAACAAAAAACAATTTAACCATTCGTTACAATGCTATACTGCTTGCCGGAAATGGCGGAATAGCTTTTCAACATAAATTGGATGGATATGATGAGGATTGGAATGAATCAACTACCTCGCGAGAGGTTCATTATACAAATCTACCAGCCGGCGATTACAAATTTTTTGTTCGCGCAAAATCGAGTTACACAGATTGGAGCAGTGTCGTTTCGTCGAAAGAAATATCAGTCTCAAAATATTTTTATGAAACAATTTGGTTTTACTTTGGAGTGCTGTTGATTGTTGGACTGATAGTATATTTTGCAGCTAATTATTACAATAAGAATCTCTTCCACGAGAGAGTCAATCATCTCGTAAAACGTAAAACCGAAAACCTTGAAAATGCCAATAGAATGCTGCGGATTGAAGCGAACAAAATGCTGCGTGCAAATAAATTCAAATCAAATTTCATGGCAAGCATGTCGCACGAAATTAGAACTCCCGTAAATGCAATAATCGGCTTTGCGGATATTCTGAACGACAAGAATCTCCCGCTTAGCGATGGTGAAAGAGTGAAGTATCTTAACTACATCAATTTAAGCAGCAGACGGCTTCTGATTTTGATAAATGACATTCTTGATCTTTCAAAAATTGATGCTGGAACAATTGAATTCGACAACAGTTATCTTAATGTCAATTCTGAAGTTCACGATTGTTTGGAGTTGTATCGAGATAGAATTCAAGGGCAGGGTTTAGAGCTGCTGTTGGATTTAGAAGAGATGGATGAGTTGATTTACGTTGATAAAAACAGATTGCAGCAGATCTTATCGAACATAATTTCCAATTCAATGAAATTTACTCGGCAGGGGTATATTAAAATTTCTTCTGAAGTGAAGAGCGGAAAAGTTGAACTGATAATTGAAGATACTGGAATTGGAATTTCGAAAGAGGATCTGCCCTTAATATTTGACGATTTTAGAAGAGCTTCGTCCGCTGTTGAAAAAAATATTGAAGGTACAGGGCTAGGACTTTCAATCTCTAAAAAATTGATTACGATGATGGGTGGAGAGATCTATGCTGAAAGCGAATTAAACGCAGGTTCAAAATTTATAATTCTTTTTCCAGCAGCAAAAGAATCTGAAACAGCCAGATCAATATCAAAAGACTCACCGCGAAAGTAGGAAATAAATTTTAGCTAGAAGCCCAACTTTTTAACATTCCGAATTCATTTTGAAAAGTTGGGCTTCTTTAACAAAAAATTTTGTTCTTACTTCATCAAAATCAACTTACCTGCCACGACATAGCGATGATGTGGCTGGTCGGT
>VGVX01000123.1 GCA_016873845.1 Ignavibacteria bacterium | reverse complement strand
ATTTCAGAAAGCCATTCGGATGCTTGATATTGGATTGAATGGATTCTCCGGCAACGAGCTAAACGCAGCTGAGGGTATCGAGACCGATTTATCGGTTCCAACTGACAGAAGAATTTTCTTCGTTGCTAAAGCTCTTGAAGATGGAATGTCAATCGAAAAAATAAATGAGCTTACTAAGATCGACAGGTGGTTCCTTTATAAGATGAAAAATATTATTGATGTTAAAAAAAGACTCGCGGGATTCTCAGTTGATCAGCTTGATAGAAAAATAATGTTGGAATCAAAACAGAAAGGATTTTCAGATAAACAGATAGCTCACTTAATTTCATCTGATGAAAAAACTATCAGAAACAAAAGAAAAGAATTAGGAATTATTCCAGTAGTTAAGCAAATCGATACACTCGCAGCAGAATATCCTGCTCAAACGAATTATTTATACATGACATACAATGGTGATGAGAATGATATTTCGCCTAAAAAAGAAAAACAAATAGTCGTTCTCGGCGGCGGACCCTATCGAATTGGTTCATCAGTTGAATTTGATTGGTGCTGTGTAAATGCGGTTATGACTTTGAATCAGATGGGTTACAAGACAATTATGATCAATTACAATCCTGAAACTGTCTCCACAGATCATGATATCTGCGATAAATTGTATTTCGAGGAAATGACACTTGAAAGAGTTCTTGATATTTACGAAACGGAAACGCCAGAGGGTATAATTGTATCAATGGGAGGACAAATTCCCAATAATCTTGCGATGAAATTATTTAATGAGGGCGTAAAAATAATTGGCACATCTCCTTTGCAAATCGACAATGCCGAAAACCGGGATAAATTTTCAAGGATTCTTGATGAATTAGAAATCGACCAACCAGAATGGAAAGAGCTTAAAGATTTAGATTCTGCGAAAAAGTTTTCCGCCGAAGTGGAATATCCTGTTCTGATTCGTCCGAGCTATGTTCTTAGCGGTGCCGCAATGAGTATTGTGCTAACTGAAGACGAACTTGAAGGTTACTTAAAAAAAGCTTCTGATATCAGTAGAGAACATCCAGTAGTTATAAGCAAATTTATAACCAATGCTCGAGAGATTGAAGTTGATGCCGTGGCAAATAAAGGTGAATTGTTTTGCTATGCAATTTGCGAACATGTGGAAAATGCCGGAGTGCATTCAGGTGATGCAACTTTAGTACTTCCACCGCAGCGAACATATCTCGAAACAATGAGGAGAGTGAAAATAATTACAAAAGAAATTGCAAGGGCACTTGAGATCACCGGACCGTTCAACATTCAATTCATTGCAAAAGATAATAAAGTCAAAGTCATTGAATGCAACCTTCGTGCATCAAGAAGCTTTCCGTTTGTTTCAAAAGTTCTAAAAATTAATTTCATCGATATTGCAACTCGATTGATGCTCGGTGAACATATCGCGAAAATCGATAAATCTTCATTTGATCTGGATTATGTTGGAGTGAAAGCTTCTCAATTTTCTTTTACAAGATTAAAAGGCTCAGATCCAATTATCGGTGTTGAAATGTCATCCACTGGCGAAGTCGCCTGCTTGGGAGATGATTTTAACGAAGCATTTTTGAAAAGTCTGCTTTCTACCGGATTTAAAATTCCAAAGAAAGCAATTATGCTTTCTACTGGAACAATGATTCAGAAAGCAGAATTCTTAGAAGAACTTAGAGTGTTGAAAGAAATGGATTATAGATTTTATGGGACAAGAGCAACTGCCGAGTTCTATTCTGATAATGGAATTCCTGTTAAAACTCTCAGACGCCCAGGCAATGAGGAAGGACCATTTGTTCTTGATTATTTAAGCAGCGGGAAAATCGATCTTGTAATTAGCATTCCAAAAACTGCTGAGAAAGAAGAACTCGATGCTGATTATGTTATTAGAAGACATGCCGTTGATTTGAACATTCCCGTAATTACAAATACACAATTCGCTAAAAGATTTGTCAAAGCACTTCGAAAATATCAAATTGAAAATCTCCCAATTAAAAGTTGGGATGAATATAATTAGTATTCAACCACTTTTTTTCTAACACCTTTTCATTTATATTTTTTTTAATTTACTTTTGAATATGAGGATAAAAGAAGATTCAATAAAGAATTTGCTTGACTCGATCAGCGCAGTCGATGTTATTTCTGACTATGTGCAATTAAAAAAGCGGGGGAAGAATTATGTTGGTCTTTGCCCTTTCCACAATGAGAAAACCCCTTCGTTTACCGTGAGTGAAGACAAAGGAATGTTCCATTGTTTCGGTTGCGGCGAAGGCGGCAATACTGTTTCATTCTTGATGAAGCATGAAAAATACAATTACGTCGATGCGATTGAAGAACTCGCGAAAAAATTCAACATACAGCTCGATTATGAAGACGGAAGATATTACGAAAAAGATACCGAGCTCGAAAAACTTTACGATTACAGCCGCTTGACTGCGAGATATTTTTATGAGAACCTCACGAAAACAAACGAAGGAGAAAATGCACTCAAATATCTTTATCAACGCGGACTCTCCGACGATGTAATTAAAAATTTTGGATTGGGCTATTCGTTAAGTTCTTGGGAAGGACTTGTAAATTTCATAAAGAAAAATAATTATGAGACTGTGATCTTTGAAAAGCTCGGCTTGATTTTAAAACGTGAAGATGGAAACTATTATGATAGATTTAGAGGACGAATTATTTTCCCAATTTTCTCAACCTCGGGCAGAATCATTGCATTCGGAGGAAGATTACTTATCGACGAGGAAAACCAGCCAAAATATTTAAACTCCCCCGAGTCAAGAATATATATTAAAGGAAAAACTCTTTACGGAATTTTTCAGTCAAAAGATGAAATTAGAAAAAAAGATTCTGCTATCTTGGTGGAAGGGTATATGGATTTGATTGCATTGTATCAATCAGGCTTCCGCAATGTTGTAGCAAGCGCCGGTACGGCACTCACTTCAGATCAAGTTCATGCAATTTCAAGACTGACAAAAAATATAGTTTTAATTTACGATTCTGATGAAGCCGGAAAAAAAGCTGCCGAGCGAGCATCGGAACTGATGCTCGAAGGAGATACTGACTTCAAAATAGTAACTCTTCCCGAAGGAGAGGATCCGGACTCATTTGTCAATGCTCATGGAGAGGAGCGATTCAAACTTGAACTTCAAACCGCTAGCAATTACATAGACTTCATCACTTCGCTTCACACAAAAGAGAAAAAATCTTTAGAAAATTCCGAAAAGTTGAAAATTATTAATCGAATTTTAGAGCTTACTGCGAAAGTTCGTGATCCTATCAGAAGATCTTTATTTGTAAAACATGCTTCCGAAAAATTTAAAATTAGGGAATCCGCATTAGCTGAATCGCTCGGTAAATATTTAGTTCAGCAGAATAAATTTGAGAGTGTATCTCAACGAGTTGAAACGAAAACAACAGAAAACATTGAGAATAAATTTGTTTATAAAAATGTTCCAGAAGTCGAAAAAAGCCTGCTTCAATTGATGTTTTCAAAAGATAAAGATCTTTGCGAATTTATTTTTCTTCATATTCCGCCCGAAGATTTAACAAACGAAAAAACTCAGATTATCGCTAAAGCCATCCAGCGTGAGCTTGAAAGAGGGAATCAGCCTGAAGAAGATTATTTATTAAATATTCTTGAAGATGAAGAC
>VGVX01000122.1 GCA_016873845.1 Ignavibacteria bacterium | reverse complement strand
TAAAGCCCGCCAACTAATTCCCAATACTGTAACGTCATATCCAGATTAGTCTTATTTCTTAAAAATATTCTTTATTTTTGTATCGGAATATTTATGAAAGATTATCTAAATATCTGTTCCTATCTTTCCAAATATCTATTAATAAAAATTAAAACTCACAGGAGCAATTCTTTGAACCTTAAAACTGTTTGCGGTACAATTTCCTTTTTAATTTTTACAATTTCAAATATTCAACCTCAGTCGGCTCGGGATATAATTGATAAATCGTATGAATTGGTCTATGCAAAGAGCAGTTACTCTGAAATTTCTATGACGATTGTAAAACCCAATTGGTTACGAACAATCTCAATGAAAGCATGGGCGCTTGAGCCTGATTATGCTTTAATTTATATCACCGAGCCTGCAAGAGATAAAGGAACTGTAACGCTCAAAAGAGAAAAAGAAGTTTGGAGCTGGATACCCGCAGCACAAAAGATAATTAAAATTCCTCCGTCTATGATGCTTCAATCGTGGATGGGGTCAGATTTTACGAACGATGATCTCGTAAGGTCTTCATCTGTTGTTGATGATTATGATCACAAAATTTTATCGAAAGAAAAAATTGATGGATATGAAAGTTACATAATTGAATCAATTCCTAAACCTGAAGCCGGAGTTGTTTGGAGTAAAATCATCACCTGGATAACAGAAAAAGGTTATATGCAGCTCAAATCAGAATTTTACGATGAAGACGGATTTTTAATAAAAACTTTTCGAGGAAGCGAAATTAAATCTCTTGGCGGAAGAATATTTCCGACAAAGTGGGAAATGATCCCTAATGATAAACCGGGAAATAAAACTATTATTGATTATCTCGATATTAAATTTAACTATAAGCTCAATGAATCATTCTTCTCACAGCAAAATATGAAACGGATCCGCTGATCAATGAAACTTTACCTCCAACTCGCTTGGCGAAATCTCTGGCGGAATAAAAGAAGAACTTTGATAGCAACAACTTCGATTCACTTTGCTGTCGTACTTGCGTTAATTACGAGATCGATGCAGCACGGTTATTATGATTACATGATCGATTCGGCAGTTCGTTTATATACAGGCTATATTCAAATCCATTCAAAGGGATATTGGGAAAACCGATCGCTTGATGAGAGTTTAATTCTGACTGAGGCGATGTGCAATAAAATTAAATCATTTCCAAAGATCACAACTGTGACGCCACGGTTTGAATCATACTCATTAATCTCATTCAAGAATGCAACGAAAATTTCACCTGTCTTCGGCATCGATCCGATTCTTGAAGATTCCTTAATGCAATTGAAGAAAAAAATGATTAAAGGTGAATATCTTTCTCATAACTCTGAAGGAATTTTGATCGCAGAAGGTTTGGCAAATATATTAAAAGTTGATGTCGGAGACAGCGTTGTGATATATGGACAAGGGTACCATGGAGTAACTGCAGCAGCACAAATACCGATTCAAGGGATCATAAAATTTATTCTGCCTGCGCTTAATAATGCGACTGTATATTTATCGCTTCCTTATGCTCAGTGGCTTTATTCTGCACCGGATAGAGTTACATCGCTTTCGCTAATGATTGATAATATAAGAGACCTTGAAGAAACAAAAACCTTTCTCTCGGAAAATTTTCAAGATGAATATGAAATCATGGACTGGGCTGAACTTATGCCTGAATTAGTTCAGGGAATCGAAGTGGATAATGCCAGTGGAATAATTATGCTTTTCATTCTTTATGTTGTGATAGGATTTGGAATATTCGGAACAGTGATGACAATGACTGCAGAGCGAATCAAGGAATTTGGAATTCTGATTTCGGTCGGCATGAAGAAACAAAAATTAATGTTCGTTGCAGCGTTGGAAACATTATTCGTATCGTTTATTGGAGCGTTGCTTGGCATTTTAGTTTCAATCCCCCTGCTATATTATTTTCATGTCAACCCAATTTATTTATCAGGTGAAATGGCAGAAGCAATTTTGGCATTTGGATTTGAACCGATATTACCGTTCAGCGTCAAACCAGGAATATTTTTTGCGCAGGCTTCAGTAGTATTTTTTATTGCATTGTTTACAGCAATTTATCCTGTCACAGTAATTCGAAAGCTTGAACCAGTAAGAGCAATGAGAAAATAAAATGATAATCTTGCTCGCATGGAAAAATATTTGGCGGAATAAAAAACGAAGCTTTATAATTATTGCAGCAACTGCTCTTGGATTGTGGGGCGGATTATTCGCTACGGCAATCATGATTGGAATGTGGGAAACAGCAATTGATGCAGCGATAAACCGCGATCTTTCTCACTTGCAAATACATCAAGATGGATTTACGACGGAGAAACAAATCAATAACTTTATCGAAAATCCTCAAACTGTGTTTAATGCTATTTCAAGTTTAGGTGAAATAGAAAATTATTCAGCAAGAACTGTTATTGAAGGTATGGCTTCTTCGCCCACATCTTCCCGTGGAATAAAAATTTTGGGAATTGATCCAGCAAATGAAAAAAAGATAACTGATAATTACAAGAAAATTATTGAAGGAAGTTATTTCGAAAAAGACATACGAAATCAAATCGTGATTGGAAAAAAACTTGCGGACAAACTCAAATTAAAAATGAATTCAAAACTCGTTTGCAGTTTTCAAGGTCTGGATGCTTCAATTGTCTATGCTTCATTTCGTATTTCCGGAATTTTTAGTACGGAGTCTTCAACTTTCGATGAAATGAATGTGTTTGTTCTCCAATCTGATTTGAATCGGCTTCTGAATGTAAAATCATTAATTCATGAAATTGCAATTCGAACGAAATCTTCGCTTGTAGTGGATACTATCAAATCGCAACTTAAACTTAAACTGCCAATTCTTGCTGTTGACAGCTGGAAAGACTTGGCACCCGAATTTCGCTTAACTCAAGAAACGCTTTATATTCAAATGTACTTTTTTGTCGGAATAATTTTGTTTGCGCTTCTTTTTGGAATTATGAATACGATGTTAATGTCTGTCTTAGAACGTGTGCGAGAATTTGGAATGCTTATGGCTGTAGGAATGAAAAGGATACGTGTCTTCTTACTTATTTTATTCGAGACAATCATGCTCTCGCTTGTCGGAGGAATGATTGGAGTTTTGTTAGCCGCGGCAACAACAGAATATTTTGCCATCATAGGTATTAATCTTTCTGCTTTTACGGAAGGACTCGCAATTTATGGAGTAAGTCCAATGCTTTATCCAGATCTTCCGCTTAACGTTTACTTTGTGTTAAGCATTATGATAGTTTCAACATCTATAATTGCTGCAATATATCCATCATATAAAGCTATACGATTGCAGCCAGCTGTCGCAATCAGAACTTTTTAAATTATGATTACAAAGGATTTTAGAAATGTCATTAATTGAATTAGAAAATCTTAGCAAGATTTACGACGAAACTGCGGTTCCGGTTGAAGCTCTCAAGTCTATTGATCTGAAAATTGAAAAGGGTGAATTTACTTCAATTGTTGGTCCTTCCGGTTCTGGAAAAACCACATTGTTAAATATGATTGGGGGACTTGATCGGCCGACTTCAGGAAAAGTTATAATCAACGATAAAGACATTTCTACGATGAAATCGGATCAATTGATTGATTTTCGTTTGAGAAATATTGGATTCGTATTTCAGGCGTTTAATTTAATTCCAGTATTCACAGCAAAAGAAAATGTGGAATTTATCATGCTGCTTCAAAAAGTGCCGAAGGATGAAAGAGAAAGAAGAGCAATTGAACTTCT
>VGVX01000121.1 GCA_016873845.1 Ignavibacteria bacterium | reverse complement strand
GGGGTTTCGGAAACAGATTTATTAATAGCTTTCTCTGGCTTATAAAGTGAAAGTAAAACTCTTTCTGGAGTTAATGGAGATTTAAGCTCAACATCAATTTCTGGGTTAAATGATCTCATCGCATTCATTAGCGCAAAGAAAACACCAATGCCGTACATGAACGGCGGTTCGCCAATTGCTTTTGATTTAAACGGTCCGTAAGGATTCGGCGCATCTTCAAGAAAATGAATTTGAATATCTTTCGGCGCACCGTGAATATCAGGAACTTTGTATGTTGAAAGTGCATCAGTTAAAAGCTTACCCTTATCATCCCATAAAAGCTCTTCACATGTCATCCAGCCAATACCTTGTGCAATTGCACCTTCGGCCTGTCCGCGGTCGATGACGGGATTCAAACTTTCGCCGAAATCGTGAACGACTTTCACCGAATCGATTTCATAAATTCCACGCAGACAATCGAGTGTTACTTCAATTAACGCTGTTCCATAAACGTGATAAGCAAAAGGATTCCCCTTTGATTTTTCTCTATCGAAAAAAACCCCAGGCGTGGCATGATGCGCATGAGCAGAAAGGCTGATTCTTTTCATATAAGTTGAGCTGACAAGTTTTTCCCAGGTTAACTCGGTTTTTTTATTATCGTAAAAAACAAACTCATTTTGAATTGAAATTTTTTTCTCATCAGAAAATCCAAGTTCTTCTGCTGCAGATTTTTGTAATCTTTTCAGAATCAAATTGCAAGCTTCCATTGTTGCAAAACCATTAAGATCGGCGCCCTTGCTTGCAGCGGTTGGTGATGTATTTGCAATTCGAGAAGTGTTTGTTGATTCGACTTTCACTCGCATCGGATCAATTGAAAACATTTTAGCAGCAATCGAATGAAGTTTAGCATTTACTCCTTGTCCCATCTCGACTGCGGCTGTGCTTACGCTTACGCTTCCATCTGTATAAACATGAACGAGTGCACTTGCTTGGTTCAAAAACGTTGAGGTGAATGAAATACCAAAGCATACCGGCATGAGAGCTGAACCCTTTTTGATGAATTTATTCTCTCTGTTGAATTCACCAATTTTATTTTTAACAGATTCCACTTGATATTTTTTAACAGCTTCTTCATAACATCTTTTGGCTCGACAGTTCTCGGCTCTCTGTCCATATGGGAATTCATCTCCCTCGTTAAGTAAGTTTTTTTTCTGGATAAAAGAAGGTTCAACTCCCATCACTTGTGCAGCTTTATAAATAGCTGATTCAATAACAAACATTCCCTGCGGGCCGCCAAATCCTCTAAATGCTGTGAAAGGAGCTAAATTAGTTTTGCAGCTGTAAGCTGTCGCTTTTACATTTGGAATGTAATAGCTGTTCGTACAGTGAAAAAGAGTTCTTTCTAAAATGGCCGGGGATAGATCCGCAGCCGCACCGGCATTTTGGTAGAAAGTAACTTCGTAAGCGAGGATCTTTCCCTCTTTTGTTAATCCAATTTTAAAATCAGAAGAATACGGATGACGCTTGCCAGTTAATCTAATATCTTCCTGACGTGGAAGAATTAATTTCACGGGACGATTTAATTTCATTGCAGCGAGTGCCGTCATAACCGCCCAGGCTGTAGCTTGATCTTCCTTTCCGCCAAATCCGCCGCCTAATCTTAACACATCCACTTCAACTTTATGCATTGAAATTCCGAGCACGCGTGCGGCAGTTCGCTGAACCGCAGTTGGATTTTGAGTTGCCGAAATTATCTTAATTCCACCTCGTTCAATCGGATAAGAGAAAGCTCCTTGTGTTTCGAGGTAAATATGTTCTTGTCCACCGGATTCAACTGTGTCTTCAATTATATAGTCACATTTACCCCAAGCATCTTCTATATTTCCGGTCGAAAATACTTTTGGTGGAATTATAAGTTTTCCTTTTTCGAATGCTTCTCGTGGGTTAAGGATTGGTTTAAGTTCTTCGAATTCGCATTTGATTTTTTTAGATGCTTCTTTTGCTTTGAGCTCTGTCTCTCCGACAACAAATGCAATTGGATGACCGATGAAATGGACTTCATCTTCAGCGAAGAGATTCTCGTCGTAAACAATTCCGCCGATTTGATTTTCGCCAGGAATATCTTTCGCAGTAAAAATTGCTGAAACACCTTCGGATTTTAATGCTTCAGATAAATCGATGTTTAGAATTTTTCCATGTGCGATAGGTGAGTAAAAAACATAGCCATGCAGAAGGCCATCTGGAGTTAAAACATCGTCAACAAATTGCGATTCGCCGCGAACATGTTTTATTGAATCAATGTTTTTCATATAAACTTTTTCAATTTCTATTCGGATTTTCTAAATCAATTGACCATTTAAGCGGATTATTGATCATATATTTTCTAATTTCATACAAAGATTTATCATTTCGAATAATATGTTCATGAAATCGAGGCTGCCAATGAAAATATGAAAATCCATTTTTATTACACCATCTTTTTACGGAGCCTTTGAATTGATTAATTATTATCGACAAAGAATTTTTTATCGGATTTGAAAATTTGTTCTTAAATTTTAATTGTAGAGACACGCCGCGGCGTGTCTCTACATTATCGTCTAAAATAATAATCCCATGAATATGGTTTGGCATTATAACATAATAATCCAGCTCAACATTTTTTCTGATCTCTTTGGTTTTTAACCATTCTCGTTCTACAATTATTCCCAATTCGTTCAAAATCATCTTGTCATTTTTCACTTCGCCAAAAAAGCCTTCTTTGTTTTTTGTACAAATTGTAACATAATACCATCCAGGATTAGAATAATCATACTCAGGTAATCTTGTGGATCCGATTCGATATTTATTTTGAAATAATGACATTGCTAATAGACTAATAACTAATTTCAAAAATTTTGTTTTCCGGAAACAATTTGAAAAAATGTGCAAATATCAATTGACGCAATAGCAGACTCTTATATTCGGCACTGCCGCGTGCATCGCTAATTGGAGAGATTTCACTCACAGCAATTTCTCCTGCTTCGGCAACAACATTTTCTGAAATAGACTTGCCTAATAAATAATTTCTAGTTTTTGCTAAATACATTGGTATTGGCGCAACGCCTCCAGCGGAAAGATGGATTTCAGTTATTTGTTCGCCATTGACTTCGATATACATAGATGAATTTACACTTGCTATATCGAGGTACGTTCGTTTAGAAACTTTTTCAAAATTGAATCGGGAATTTTTCTCGGGAATTTGAAAACTAAAATATTCAACCAGCTCGTTTTTATCGAGGTCAAGAGTTTTATATCCTTTGAAAAAATTTTTTAATGGAACTTGTCTTTCAGATTTTCCATTTGTGATGTGGACATTCGAATCAAGTGCAAGCAAAATATTTGTCATATCACCAATTGGAGAAGCATTTACAATGTTCCCACCAACAGTTGCACGATTACGAATCGGAATCGAACCAAATAGTATTAAGTAATTTGGAAACTCTGGGAAATATTTCTTCATTAATTGTGACTGCTCAAGTTCGGCAATTGTTGTTGTGCTTCCAATATGAATTTCTCCATTAACTTCTTCTACAAACGAAAGTTTTTTATAGGATGAGATCAAATTAACTTGCGAATTTATGAGCGACTCCCACTTTTGAACGTAAAGATCTGTTCCGCCTGAAATCAAAAATTCGAATTGATCATTGCTTTTGCCAACAATTTCTGATCTCAGCTTTTTATTTAGGTCTATGAGTCTTTTTTTTATTCCGCTGAAATAATTGGGAATTATTTGTGCGGTAATCAAGTTATCAAATTTGTAATCGCCATTTTGAATTGAATCGAAACTTGCTGCAGCTCGTTCGGCGGCACGTTTAATTCCTGAATATCCTGTGCATCGGCATATATTTCCGTTCATTGAATCTATTGCATCAAGAGCATTGTAGTTTTGATTAATTAAGAAATAACCTGTCAAGGAAACTATAAATCCAGGTGTACAAAATCCGCATTGAGTTCCCCCTTCATCGACAAAAGCACTTTGAATTGGAGACAGTTCGTCGCTGTTCAAACCTTCGATTGTAACCACGTGTTTACCATGGACATCGCCGAGCGGCATTAA
>VGVX01000120.1 GCA_016873845.1 Ignavibacteria bacterium | reverse complement strand
TAATAGTTTGAACTCTATCAGCTCACTCACTATCTCTGATCCAGCTAAAGCAAGAGAAATGACCATTTTACTTTCTGACTTTCTAAGGTATGCTTTATCGAAAAGTGAATCGAATTTTAGTTCTCTTAGTGAAGAACTAAAAAATGTTAATCTTTATCTTAACATCGAAAAGATAAGATTCGGCGATAAATTCAGTTACATTCAGGATGTATCGGATGAGTTTCTTGATTATGAAATGCCTTCAATGATATTGCAGCCGATTTTTGAAAACGCAATTAAGCATGGAGTGTATGAAAGTCTTGAGCCGATTCAAATTAAACTCGAATGTGTAAAAGGAGAGAGCCATTTAACAATTCGAGTTGAAAACAATTTTGAATCTGAGATCAAAAAATACAAAGGCGAAGGAGTTGGATTGAAAAATATTAAAGATAGATTGAAGCTTATTTTTGGACTTGATGGACTCCTTTCGATCAAAAAAGAAAATGGAAAGTTCATTGTTGAAATTCTTATCCCTCAAATGGAAAGAAATAGAAATGAATAAAGTAAAAACGATAATTATTGATGATGAAGTTCTTGCACGGGAAGTAATTAAAAAATATTTATCGACCAACTCATCGGTCGAAATTGTGGGGGAGTGCAGCAATGGATTTGAAGGAATAAAAGCAATTAGTGAATCGCAGCCAGATATTGTTTTTCTCGACATTCAAATGCCTAAGATTAATGGATTCGAAATGCTCGAATTAATTGAAGATCCACCAGCAATAATCTTCACAACTGCATTTGATCAATATGCAATAAAAGCATTTGAGGTCAATGCTGTTGATTATCTTCTAAAACCATTCTCTGAAGAGAGATTTAAAAGTGCGGTTGAAAAAGCAATTTCTCGGTTGAACAATAAAGATGAAAATCAGAAACAGATATCTGATATAATTAATCATGTTGATAGTTCGAATGAGGCACTAACTCGGGTGATCGTTAAAACCGGCAGTAAAATAAATATAATTCCAATTGAAAAGCTTAATTGGCTTGAAGCACAAGACGATTATGTTATGCTTCATACTTCTGAGGGAAAATTTCTAAAGCAAAAAACAATGAAATTCTTTGATGAGAATCTTGAGCCAGAGCAGTTCATCCGTGTGCATCGTTCTTATATTGTAAGAATTTCATTCATAAAACAAGTTGAACTCTTTGAGAAAGAATCCTATAAAGTAATTCTACATGATGGAAATAAAATTCCTGTCAGCAAATCCGGATATTCGAAGCTGAAAGAAATTCTTCACTAAATCGCAAAATCATAAATCCCAAACTCTAAATATTAAAGTTAAATCAGAAAACGAATTTGATTTTATTTATCTTTGATTGAATGAAATCATGTCAAGAAATACTGAAAGAAGTTTTTGGATACGACAACTTTCGCCCACCTCAGGAAGAAATCATTCAATCCATTTTAGATAAAAAAGACACACTTGCGATTCTACCGACAGGAGGCGGAAAATCGCTTTGCTTTCAAATACCGGCATTGATTTTCGATGGCGTTACGATTGTCATTTCTCCACTTATTTCATTGATGCAGGATCAAGTTGAACAAATTAAATCAAAAATCTCTGCAGAGTATATTAACAGTTTTCAGAGCTATGGCGAGCAGCTTTCAGTTCAGAATAAAGTATTGAATGGAAATATTAAGCTGCTGTATGTTTCGCCGGAGAAATTTATTACTGAAAGCTTCGGAGAGTTTATTTCAAAAGTCAAAATCACTTTATTGGCAATTGATGAAGCACACTGCATAAGCGAGTGGGGGCACGATTTCCGTCCAAGTTATTTGAAAATAAAAGAATCACTTGCACGCTCGTCATCTGAAATTCCAATCGCAGCCTTTACAGCCACTGCGACTCCCGAAGTGAGAGACGACATAATTTCAAAACTGGCGTTGCACGAACCATCGGTTTTCATAAAAGGCTTTCTTAGAGAAAATATTTTCATATCTGTTATTAAAAGCCGAAATAGAAAAAAGAAAATAACTGAACTGATAAAATCAAAAAGCGGAATTAAAATCATCTACTGTCAGTCACGAAGAGAAGTCGATGAGCTTAACGACCATTTAATCTCTCACGACATTCGATCTCTGCCCTATCATGCTGGAATGAACGCTGAAGACCGTAGACTCGTTCAAGATTTCTTTCTCAATAATAAAGCTGAGGTTATAGTCGCCACAAATGCTTTTGGGATGGGAATCAACAAAGAAGATATTAGAATGGTGATTCATCAAGGGATGCCTGGTTCAATTGAAAATTATTATCAGGAGATTGGACGTGCTGGCAGAGATGGTCTTCCATCTGAGGCAATTTTGATTTATGATAAAAAGGATAGGAACATTCACGAATATTTTATTCGAAATTCTACGCCAACGCGTCAGCTGATAATTAAATTTTATAATTCAATTCAGAACCACTTTGAAATAAAAATTGGGGAAAAGAATTCGAATCCAATTTCAACCAGCATAGGTTTCATAAAAAAAACATTGCGCGAGGAAATATCTGAAGGGCAGCTGAATTCAATCTTGTCCTTGTTCGAAAAGGAGGGATTGATACAGTTCAAATCGAACTTCCAAAATCATTTTGCAATTAAATTGATAATCTCATCAGGCGAGGCAAGACAAATTTCAAAACGATTGCATGTGAACGAGGCAAATTTGATCGAGTGGATATTGAGAAATTATGGGAGTAAACCTCAATCAAGCTTTGTGAACGTTAATGCTGCCAAACTTTCGAATGATCTAATGTTCGACAGATTAGAAATTAATTCTGCATTGAGAAATCTTGAACAAAGAGGAATGATCGAATGCAAAATGCCGAAAGATGAAAAAAGTTTTTATTTCACAGGCGAAAGAGTATATGCGGAACAGCTTCCGATAAATTACTCCAAGCTCGAAGAAAGGGCAGTGTATAATATTCGTAAGCTTGATCTGATGGAAAAATTTGTTCATACAGAGGAATGCAAATGGAAATTTATTTTAAATTACTTTCATGAAGAGCTTACGGAATCATTCAAGTGTAATAATTGTGATAGATGCAAGTCGCCGGATCGATTATTCAAATTCGAACAGATTGATCTCGAAAAAGAGATACTGAAAACAATCAAAGAAGTCCGCGGCAAATTTGGCTCAGCCATAATTACTGAAATACTGCGTGGAGCGAAGACAAAAAAGATTGCCGACTATCATCTGCATGAAGTCTCCACTTATGGATTTTGTTCGGGTATTTCAAAAGAGGCGATTAAAGAAAAGATTGATATGCTAATTGCTCAAAATAAATTAAGCAAGACAGCATCACTTTATCCAACATTATTTTTAACTGAAGAAGGAGAAAAAACAATTTCTGATTCTGGTGTAAAAGAATTAACACTTCCAACGCCCGTGAAGCCGTCGAAAGTTGATTTGAAAGTCAATCTGAGTCTTTATGAGAGATTACGTGACACAAGAAATCTCATCGCAAAAAAATATAATCAGCCGAATTTTATGATTTGCTCGGATGAAATCCTCCGAGAAATCTCAGTTCAAATGCCAAGAACAAAGAATGAGCTTTTTAGAGTTAAAGGTGTGGGAGAAAAAGTCTTTCTAAAATGTGGAGAAGCGATGATTCAGGAAGTAAATTCTTTCTTAAACGAAATACAGAATGATGGAAACGATAAAGCGAAAAATCTGCCGCAGAATATTCGAACAACGCTCAATATGATTCGTGAAGGCATGAGTCTGGTTGAAATTTGCGAAAAGCGAAATCTCAGCAACGCAATTATTTCAGAGCATGTACAAACCCTAATTGATAATTCGTTTGATATAAATATTGCTCAATTAATTCCTATAAAGAACATTGAACTGATTAAGGAAGCAATGGAAAAATCTGAGTCGAGATTTCTTCCGGTCATTAAATCTTATCTCCCCGATGAAATCTCATTTGCCGAAATAAGGATTTGTTTGAGTTATTTCGAGAAATTGAAGTGAGGATGAAATTTTAGATAGCTTTGAATGCTTAGTTGATATATGTGAAGTCTTTACTTAATTTGCCTTTGTAATAAAATCGATGAAATTCGCTCTATCAAAGAATAAAGTTAATATCAGATTAACTGATGAAAGATGGTTTCACATTACAGAAGAACACTCTGAAATGGCCGGACTATA
>VGVX01000119.1 GCA_016873845.1 Ignavibacteria bacterium | reverse complement strand
AGAGTTAAATCAACTCAAGTCATTGTGGATGCAATTGCTTGTTCGGAGAAGAAACCAGAGCTGCTGATCGTAAGCAGCGGAGTGAATTACTATGGCTCAAACTGGGAAGAAATTTTTACAGAGGAGTCACATGCTGGAAATGATTTCATGGCAAATTTAGCAATAGACTGGGAAAACGCAGCAGCTGAGGTTGAAAAATTCGGAGTTAGGAGAGTGAGTCTCCGAACAGGAATGGTGCTATCGTCCCGCGGCGGTGCACTTCCGAAATTTCAATTACCTTTCAAGCTATTTGTTGGGGGAATAATTGGTTCAGGAAAACAATTCATTCCGTGGATCCACGAAGAGGATTTTATTGATATCATAATGTTTGCTGTGTCGAAACGTAAATTGAATGGTGCGGTGAATGCAGTTTCGCCTCAATCTGTAAGAATGAATGAATTTTGCAAGACTCTCGGAAAAGTTATGAAGCGGAAATCATGGACAAAAACACCAGAATTCTTAGTGAAATTGGTATTGGGTGAAGTATCTTCATTATTGCTTGAAGGACAAAACGTTTATCCGAAAAAACTTTTGGATGCTGGATTCAAATTTGGATATAGTGATCTAGAAGATGCTCTTAGAAGTATTATCAATTCGGAATAGAACGCGGATTTTATGGATTTAGCGGATTCACACAGATTCTAAACTGTCGCCGCCAAATCGTATCAAACTTTAAATCTGAAGTTCCTCGCGAATTACATTTAAATATGTGCTCTTTGGATATAACCCCACCATTTTTTTTATGATCTTGCCGTCTTTAGAAATTATGAACGAAGTCGGTATTGCATCGATTCCGCCGTACTGCTGAAGCACATTTGGATCTGAAATTAAAATTGGATAATTGATCTTAAATTCTTTAACGAAACCGGGAACAACTTCCATAGGATTTTGATCAACCGTAATCCCGATCACTTGAACATCTTTATATTCTTTTTGTATTTCAATCAGATCGGGAATCCCTTCTCTGCAAGGTGCACACCAAGTTGCCCAAAAATCTACTATAACAATTTTTCCCTTAAAATCAGAAAGTTGTACATTTTTTCCGTCAAGTGATTTTAGTGCGAAATTATGCGCTGGATTTCTTGTCTCATCTGTTTTTGTTTTTTCGTCTGAAGAGCTTGGCGGATAATGTTGAGGATTAATTTCTGGTAAATCGTCTCTTGTATTATTGACTATAAAAAGTATTATGACTGTGGCCACGAATGCAATTGTAAAATATCTTCCCCAATTGATTTTTGGTTTTTCTTCTTGTGACCGTGCTTGCGTTCCGATTTTTCTCTCTTTTTGTTTTTTCATTTTCGCTTTAAGTTTTATTACAGCTTTGATTTATTTCAAAGTTAGAAATGAGAATGGAAGTTGTCAATGTATAATTCGAATATGAACCTTACTTTGTTTTAAAATGGCCTATATATTTAATCCGTGAAAATTCGCATAAATCTGTAAAATTCGTGTTCTATTTTATTAATCAGCATTTATCTTGATAAGCGTCATCAAGTAATCTGTTATATTCTTCAAGAGAAATTTCGACAGCGCCGAACATTTTCAGGTGAGGTGTAATAAATTGAACATCCAGCAATTTGAAATTCTTCTCAATCAAATGTCGAATTAAGAAATAAAGAGCAACCTTTGAGGCCTCTTCTTTTTTTGAGAACATACTTTCACCAAAGAAAGCTCCTCGAATTGCAATTCCATAAAGTCCGCCGACTAACTTTTTTTCAAAATAAGTTTCAACGCTGTGAACATAACCAAGTTTAAAAATCCTTTCATACGCATCGATAAGTTCTTGGCTAATCCAAGTCTTTTTACGTTTTGCACATTCATGAATTACTTCGAGCGTGGAAGTGTTAAACTTTATTTCGAAAATATTTTTTCCGATAACTTGCCGCAGAGAACGTGTTATACGGTAGTTATCTAACGGAATAATTGCTCTTACTTGCGGATAGTACCAATTGATTTCACCAGATTCTTCAGCCATTGGGAAAGCCCCCATCGAATAATTTCGAAGCATAGCCTGCGGCTCCAGCGAAGAATTATTTAATTTCCTAGCAGGCAATTAGTAGACTGTTTCTAATTTTGAGTTTTTAAAGTAGTGATAAAGAATTTCTTCAAACTTTTTTCCTTTGGAAGCCATTACTGCTCCACCAATTTGACAGAAACCGACACCATGTCCCCAGCCTGCGCCTCGAAGAATAAATTTTATTGGAACATTTGGATTCTCTCCATAAACATGCTCAATAGTAAAAGCAGAACTGTAAAGGTGTTTCTCTGATAAAGCTCTTCGGATCTCAAGTTCTTTTCCGATTGTGAATTCTTTTTTCGATCCGATGATCTTTAATTTTTTTATTCTGCCGGATTTTCCTCTTTCTAGAGATTTTAATTCAATAATTTCACCGAAGTCAATTCCCATTTTCAACTTAAGTAAAGTAACCAATCCAAGCTGTTTCATTTCAAGTTTCCATCTAAAGAAATCAACTGTTGTCTGATCGTAATCGAGAAGAATTGTCTTCAATAGTTCTGAATCATTTGTGTTGCAGTAAGCTTCAGGCTGTGAGTTAATAAACTCGCTTGCTCGCTCTTCAGTGTCAAGAGTTAGAAAAGCAGGCGCATCGAGATCGTAAATTGATATTAAATATTGTATCTCATTATTCTGCCAGACATTTTGAAATTCTTCCGAAAAACCCCCGCAGCATTTTGAATATCTTGTATCGCAAACTTTTCCTTCGTAGGTCAATACTATTCCGAAAGTTTCTTTAACGGCAGCAAGCGCTTTGTTATCGTGAATTTTAGTAATGCCCTGATATCTTTGGCAGTGATCGTCGGCGCAAACATCAAAGTGCTCATGATCCTCTCGGTCGTACCATTTTATAATTTCTTTTTCGGTTTGAATAAAATCGTGTTTTTTCGATTCTCCGTTTTTTGTTTCATCTAATTGTGAAAGAAGCCAGCTTCTTGAAATTATTGAATGTGCTTTTAAATATTCGTACGGGCTTTCTGAGTTCATTTCCGAACTGATTACCGATTGTAAATATTTTTCAACCTCGATTTCGTTAATTAAAATCAGCTTTCCATCGCGATTAATAATTAGCAAATTCCCTTCAAAGGTTTCTTTTTCCTTTTGCTCCCAGTGAAAATCAATTCCGATCACAACGTTTTCGATATCAAAGTTCGATTTTTTCCCTTTCGGTTTAAAAATGAATTCCTTTTGTTCGTCGATAATATTTTCTTCTTGGTGAAGACAAATCAAATCCCCTTTAACAGTAACGGTATATCCAATATCATTCATTTTTTGATTTTCGTTCATTAAAAACGAACCGTGCAAAAAAAACTTTGCAGAATGCTGATTAGATATTATTCCAACTTTTATAATGGGTTGTTTCATTTATTTTACCAGTGTCATTTTAATTGTTTTTATTTCATTTCCAACTCGGAGCGATGCAAAATATATTCCGCTCACCAATCCACTAGAGAATCTGGAAGCGTCAAATTCTATCTCATAACTGCCGGGATTTTTTTGTCCGTCAACAAGAGCTATGATTTCTCTCCCAAGCAAGTCGTATATTTTCAGATTACAGTTCGCCGATTTCCTGATAGTGAATCTAATTTTTGTGGAAGCATTAAAAGGATTTGGAAAATTTTGCTTAAGGGAAAAATCTTCAGTGATAATTCCATCATCAACTTTTGTGGGAGTTCCGGCATAAATAACACGAATTGCATCTGCAACAATAGTTCCATCCCCTTTATTTGAAAGCTTAATAGTCAAATAATCAGGCGTGTTCAAGTTCACACTATCGAGCAATTGCCACAAACCGCCGTTATTTTTTTGATTTACAATTTTATTGCTGTTGTAATTTAAAGTTTGGATTTCATATTTCGCGTTAGTTGCCGCTGTTGAAAGGTCTTGCCACATTGCATAGACTAAATATTTTCCAGGAGATAGTAATTCCGTATTCCATTCAACATAGTGATTATTTGCACTTGGTGTTATGTAGAGATAAGAATCGCCGTAAAAATTCCAATTGGAATTATTTGTAAAAGTCAACCAGCTGCCGACTGCGTTAGCAGATTTATTATCCATCACAAACCATTTTGGATGATTCAATTCAAGATATTCCATAATTCCCATCACAGATTGTTTTCCGAATTCATTCAATATGTTGTTATCTATC
>VGVX01000118.1 GCA_016873845.1 Ignavibacteria bacterium | reverse complement strand
TCCGCCTTCGGCGGACAAGTCTTACTTCTATATATATACGCCGTGTAGCGTTTATTTATGTTCGATTTGTTTTTAAATCAAAAGCGTCCGAAGGATCCTTCGGAGAGGTGGGTGCCTGTCGCTCGCCAATCGGTGATTTTACGACAGGGTTTACGTAGCAAAACAAGTAAAATGTTAGAACTAAAATTTCAAACATTTAACTACGTAAACAAAAACTATAGGAGAGAATTAAAATGAAAAAAGCATTAAAGAGTATACTTACATTACTAATCATTTTTATACTAGTTAAATGTAATGACAGCCAGGGTCCTACTATTTACGAAAATGAAATACAGTTAAATAGTGTAGATAGTCTTGATATTCTTTTAGAATCTGATCCATTAACCCAAGAATTAATTAACATACGCACAAACATTACAGAGCGTATTAACAGAGGATTAAACATTAATTTTACATTGGAGGAACTTAGACAAGCATACCGGGAAAATAATGTAGAAAGAATCCTTTTATATATGGAACTCTCCTCACAAGAAGCAGAAGAATTATCAGAACGACTAATAATTGTAGGAGACTCATTATTATTAAAATATCCAGACTTAAATAGGTACATAGATACCTTAGAATGCCACACTTGCGTAGTAGACTCATTCTTCGCACATTATAATGATTTTACAGACACTTCTTATTTTAATAAACCTTTAAGTTGTAGATGGGGTCCCTACATTGCCACTCTTCTTATGTGTAAATTTGCAGGTCCTGTGTTTTATTGGCCTTGCGCATATGCAGCTATCTGTGCATGGTGCTCAGGTGGGATTGCAAGTGAAATTTGTCATCTATATTTAAAGAAAGACATACTTATAAAATCCAATCATAATTTGACTTGGCATGATAATAAACTCGTCAATTCGAAAATAATAAGGAGTTAGTATTATGGAAACTGCACTTATGATTAGTTTGGTAATTATTTTCGGAATATGGAGCATAATTAGTAAAAAATACAATAGTAAATCCACACGAATACTAGATTTAGTAATGTTGTCCTTAGCTATTACCATTTTAATTATCACGGCTTTTACGGTTGAAGAAAATCGATACATTGCTATCGTTTTCATTATAATAGGGCTAAGTTTTAGTATAAAAAAAATAAAAGAATTAAGATTAAAAAATCCCGATTAAAAATAATTTACTTGAGTAAAGCAGTAGAAAACTTTTCGTTCGCTGCTTTACTCTGTATTTTATTCTCTTACGTCACTGACTAATCAGAAGTGATGAAATAAAGAGCCTCGTATGATAGAGAGAAAAGCTTAGTTCCAAAAGGTCTACAAATCCAAAATAAATTTTTCAAATTCAATTATGCAGATTTCTATCGGATTGTTTTCAGAAAGCATGAATCGATTTTAGAATTCTCCATCTGCTGGGACGCTCTTATCAAGTGAGTTTGTAATATTGAGTTTTAAGGAAAAAAATTATTAAAAATATAACCGTAACGGAATGGAAGTAGAAATCTGTGTACAAGCAAAAAGCTTTGATTGCATTTTATTCTGTTCGGCAGATAAATTCTCAACTATAAACCGTAATTCATTTGCTCGCTTGAAAGACTTAACAAAATAACCTATTTTGACAACGAGTATTTTGAAGAGTTATAAAATGAAAATCTTAAATTATAGAATCCTATTAAGAAAAGAACCTGAAGGCGGCTTTACAATCACAGTCCCAACTTTGCCTGGTTGTGTAACTTATGGCGAGACAATTGACGAGGCATTGAAAATGGCTAAAGAAGCAATTGAATTATATATCGAAAGTCTTATCGCTCATGGTGAAGAAATTCCTTCCGAGGATAATACATTCGAATATACATTATCCGTAGAAGCAAATGTCAAAGCTTAAGTCATTCACTCCAAAAGAAATAATAAAAATTCTAGAGAGCAAAGGATTTATATTGGATAGAACCAAAGATAGTCACCAAATACTTATTAATCATGAAACAAAACGCCGAGTGGTTGTACCGTTTCATAAAAAAGATTTGCCTAAAGGTACATTGTATGAAATACTGCGTCAAGCCGGCTTAAGCAAAGAAGAATTAAAAAATTTATAAGGGAACAATCAACTGCACTTAACAAAACTATTTTCAATTTTTAAGTGTATTTAGCTGTTTCAACAAATAGTTCATTATCAATTTTCCATAGTCAATTGTCAATTCTCAATCATGCCTATTGGCAGATAAATTATCAATTATAATTTCTCCATTCTCAATTATAAACCGTAATTCATTTGTTCACTTGAAAGACTTTCCAGAAAAGTTTATTTTGAAACAGAAATATTAGAGAACGTAATATGACCAAAAAAGAACTGCTGATAAGCGAAATTGAGCAAATCCCTGAATCTCTTTTAGACGATGTTTTTGATTTTATCAACTATCTGAAGACAAAAATCGTCAAAGAAGAAATTGACACTGCGATTATGAGCGAATCCTTGCTAAGTAAAGATTGGCTTAGACCTGAAGAAGAGAAAGCGTGGCAAAATTTATAAAAGGCGACGTAGTCGTCATTCCATTCCCTTTTTCTGATCTTTCGGTGATTAAAAGACGTCCAGCATTAATTATCACTTCCTTGAAGGGAAATGATCTTATTCTATGCCAAATCACAAGTCAAACCGTAAAAGATGATTATGCAGTTCAAATAACCGATAATGATTTCGAGCAAGGAAGCTTGAAGCAAGTAAGCAACGTACGGCCCAATCGAATATTTACTGCAGAAAACAAAATTATCCTATACAAAATCGGTAAACTAAACACTCACAAATTAAACGAAATTATAAAGAGAGTAATTGATATTATTCAACATTAATTAGGAGTTTGAACTTCTCGCAACGGTTTATAGCAGCAAGCGGTTTTATCACTTTACTAAATTTTACATTAACCATCTCTCCTCCAAAAGACAATACTTCGTTCATTTTACATTTTCCATTTTACATTATACATTACACATGCTCTTCCATCTCGACCTTGACGCATTTTTCCCTTCGACAAGCTCATGGCAGACATTTCCGTTGACTTGCCCACCTCGGGCGGGCTTGTCCGCCTTTGGCGGGATGCATACTCGCTCTCTTCGACTGTGCTCAGAGCAAGCCTTCACTTATCACATATTGACTCCTTTGGAAAGGGCAAGCTGATAATTGTTGGCATGGATACTAATGGTTCACAACTTTGACTAAATCATGTAAATATCGCGTTGTTTATATAAAACTAAATATATAACTTTGATTAAGATACACTCTAAGCGAAAGCAAAATGGAACTTTCAAAATCAGAAATAATTAATAAGCTTAAGGATGAAAAGAAATTTCTCGAGAAGGAATTTGGTGTCATCAGTATTGGGCTTTTTGGTTCCTATGCGAGAGAGGAAAATCAAATTGATAGCGATATTGATTTACTTGTTGAACTGAAAAGTGTGTGCTTTGATGACTTTGCAGGAATTCAGCTTTACTTAGAGTCATTGTTTGACAGAAAAGTCGAAATCATATTAAAAAACAACTATCTAAGACCAAGCTTTGTAAATAGAATCAAAAGAAACATTGTTTATGCCTGAAAATGTTTTATTTGATCAATTCAAAAGCATTTTAGAATCTATAGAGATCACTCAAGATCGCTTCGATACAATTCAAATTGCAGAAGATTTTGTAACATCTCCAGAAGGAGTTACTAAATTAGACTCAATCGCTATGAGACTTCAAATCATCGGAGAGATAATTAAAAGCATAGACACAAAGCATAGCGCCCTGTTTCAAAATTATCCTCTTATCGACTGGAAAAAGATTATGAAGCTTAGAGATTTGATATCGCATCATTATGACATAATCAATCACAAAATAATCTTTGATATTTGTAAAAATCACATGCCGAAACTAAAAAACACTATTACTCAAATCATCAACGACCTAAGCACAAATCCTTAGAAATTCAATTTTCAGTCTTTGAGTGTATGAAATCTGTCTAACGAATAGACAATCTCCTTAGAAGTACCATCTTCAATTTTTAAGCGTAAGTATCTGTTACAACAATTAGTTCATTATTAATTCTAAATTGTTCATTCTTCATTCTCAATTCTCCATTGTCAATTCATAATCATGCCTATCGGCAGACAAGTTTTCAATGCTGCCACGAACCAGTTCGTGACAGCCTGAATAATTATAAATTGTTATGATTTTCTTGGCTGTCACGGAAAGCCAGCGAGTATCAAGTTGAGTTTAA
>VGVX01000117.1 GCA_016873845.1 Ignavibacteria bacterium | reverse complement strand
ATTGCCGACGATTCCGGGTTGATGGTTGAATTACTTGATGGCAAACCGGGTGTACATTCTGCACGTTATGCTGGGCCGAATTGTTCGTATGCCGATAATAATCTAAAGCTTCTCAAGGAATTACGAAATAAACCAAAGCCACATCGTGCTAAATTTGTGAGTATCATCAGCGTTAAGTCCGATAACTTTGATGAGATATTTGAGGGATATATGGAAGGAGAAATAATCGATGAACCTCGGGGGAAAAACGGCTTTGGATATGATCCTGTGTTTAAGCCGAATGGTTATGACTTGACATACGCAGAGCTATCTTCAGAAGAAAAGAATAAAATCAGCCACAGAGCGAAATCTCTTAAAAAATTAAAAGAATTTCTGAGCACTCAATTTTTGGTTTAATCCTTTTATATTGTAGCAATTATACTGGCAAATTTTTAATATGCACTAAAAGAAGGATAGATAATGGTTCGACTATTGAGTTCAAGAATTTTAATCGTTGTTATTTTCTTTTATTTGTTTACACCACTCGCAAAAGCATCAGTTCTCTATATCGATCCAGGTGCTGGTAGTCTTCTATTTCAAATTCTTTCTGCGATTGTACTTGCGATTTTATTTTATCTGTCATTAATAAGAAAAACACTTGTGAAGCTATTTAATAAAGTAAAAAAAGTGTTTTCAAACCAAAAAGTCGACACTTAAACGTTACAGGAATGTTCGTGAATCATCGATATGGTTTTCCTCGCGAAATGATTGACAAAAATAATGCGACTTTTATCATCGATAGCGGAAGCAAAATAAATGAGCCAAGTTCTTTCGCGTGATCCAAGCGGATACATTTTTAAGCATAACAATAAAATTTATCGAGCAATCAACCACTCCTATAGACAGAATTATGAACATTTGATTAATTCGGGGCTGTATCAAAAACTTTGTTCTGAAAATTTACTTATTCCTCATTCTGAATTGTGCGTAAATGATTTTACATTTGATTGTTACAAAATCATTGCACCAATCGAAATTGAATTTATTTCTCATCCTTATGAATGGTCGTTTCAGCAGTTGAAAGATGCCGCTGCCACAACGCTTTTAATTCAAAAATATGCACTTGAAAAAAATATGTCCCTGAAAGATGCTTCGGCATATAACATTCAATTCCTGAACAGTAACCCGATTCTTATCGATACGCTATCTTTCGAGATTTATAAGGAGGGTTATCCTTGGATTGCATATAAGCAATTTTGTCAACACTTCATAGCTCCGCTAGCATTGATGAGCAAAACTGATATAAGAATTCATAGGTTGTTGAATGATTTTACCGATGGTATTCCTTTAGATTTGGCTAATGCAGTTCTACCTATAAAAAGTAAACTTAATCCTAAGATTTTACTGCACATTAGCTTGCATTCTAAAGCACAGAAGAAATTCAAAAACAAAAAACTCGAAATAAAGCAAGGCAAATTTTCCAAGAAATCGTTTTTCAACTTGATAGACAATTTGGTAGATACTGTAAACAGCATTAATCTTGGCAGACGGTATAATAAAGGTTTTTCTAATTGGGTCAACTACTACGACCAAGATATTTTGAATTTAAATTATTTAAATCATAAAAAACAATTGATAAACACTCTGCTCGACAATGAAAGACCCCGTACGATGTGGGATTTAGGATCGAACATTGGTACCTTTGGTAAAATTGCGGCAAAAAAAAATATAAAAGTCATAAGCTTTGACTCTGACCCGCTAATTATTAATAACCTATATTCCAATTGTAAAAAGGAAAGTGAATCGAATATTCTCCCGCTCATTCTCGATTTCACAATACCGACTCCCCCATCTGGTTGGCTGCTTTCGGAGCGAGCTTCATTCTTTGAACGCCCGATGCCGGACTTGGTAATGGCCTTGGCGTTGATTCACCATTTGGCAATTGCGAATAATATTCCCATGAACTCATTAGCAGATTTTTTTTCTCGAATCTCTAAAAAGTTAATTATCGAATTCATACCTAAAACAGATCCTAATGCTAAACTACTTTTACTTAACAGAGAAGATATATTCGAACAGTACAATCAAGCAAACTTCGAAAAAGAATTTCAAAAACATTTCAGAATCAAACTACGTGAAAAATTCAACGATTCGGAAAGAGTATTGTATTTAATGGAAAAAGTGTAACCTTAGGCGAATGAAAAATTATAAAAGTAAAATTATTCAACTAGCTCATAAGCAATATTTTCTTCATACTTCATTAGTCCCCGTGATTCATATACTTATTGTGTACAAGACAATCAAAGAATCGGAATATCCGATGACGGATATGGAGGCTTGGATCTCTGTGGTTTTAATTTTCTTGATTTCGTGTATAAGTCTGATCGTTTCGAAATTTCTTTTGAATAAAAAGATTAATGCATATATAGCAACTACTCTTTTTTTAGGGCTTAGCTTCAGCTATGGTTTAATCGGTAAAAATATATTTCAATTAAATTCGTTAGCAAGCTTAGCCCAGAAAGCATTTTTTGGCAATATGATTCTTGCTTCTATTTCTCTGATATCTTTTACATTCTTTTTCCTTGTTTACATTTTATCAATTATTCCGTTCAAGTTGAATCGATTCAATAATTATTTAAACATTCTGCTCTTTTTATTCTTGCTAATTGAAGTAAAAAATCTGTATTCATATGAACCAAAAAAAATTAAGTTAGAAGAGGAGGTGAAAATAGAGCAAACTTCAATTTCAGGTGACTCATCCTTACCAAACATTTTTTATATAGTTTTAGATTCTTATACAAGCTTTGAAAGTCTTCGAACGTATTGGAAATATGATAATTCTGAATTAGTTAATTATCTCAAAAAAAATGGATTCTATATTGCACGCAGGAGCAAGAGTAACTACAATCAAACTCATTTCAGTCTTGCATCACTGTTGAATTTATCTTATCTGCACTATGAATCGTTCGATAAGCTGACGTTCGCACATTATCCGAATCTATTCAAATTAATTAAAGATAATGTGTTAGCTCGCGTACTTGAGAAAAATGGTTATGAGATAATTAACTACTCATTGTTCGACATATCAAACATTTCAAAGTATTACAGATTTGAACTTATAGACGAACCCCACTTTTTCAAAAATACTATGTTCGAGGGAGTCGTAAATGTTGATAAAGTTGGATCGGCGCTCGGAATAAATTTTACTCCAGAAACCAATATCATAAAAACAAACATGAACATAGCAAGTCTACTCAAAGATGTTGCCCTGACAAGCTCTGATCGGAATTTTTTTGTTTATGCTCATTTCATGTTGCCGCACCCCCCATATTATTTTGATGCAAACGGAAATATTATGCCGGAGAATTATGCTAGGGATGATTATAATAAGTGGAAGTATTTAGAACAACTCAAATTCACAAATAAATTGCTGATGGAAATAATAGATTACATATTTTCAAATTCTAGTATTAGACCAGTGATTATCATACAAGGTGATCACGGTTTTCGTTTTCTAAAAGATAAAGTTGCTCAAGGTGCCGAATCGCATTCTATTCTAAATGCTTTTTATTTTTCAGATAAAGATTACAAACAACTCTATCAAACGATTTCTTCAGTTAATACATTTAGAGTTCTCCTGAATAAGTATAAACTGCTGGAATTAGAAACTTTACCAGATGAAAGATTTTTTGTTGCAAAAGGGATAGGATTTAATTGAAATTGTAGGTCGAAGTTTACTTCCCCGCCTACCTCGTATGGCTTAATGTGGCAGGCATGTACTACATTTTATAATCCGGGAAATGAATAATATAAAACACCAAATGAGTAATGAATAACTAAATGGATAAAGCTAACACTTTTTCTTTTATTTTATTTTACTGCACGGTATAATGTTACCACACCAAAAGTAAAACTTTTCACTTCCACATTTGGAAATCGGGCAGTTATAATTTCCGAAATTAAATTTTTCTCTTTCTCAAAATTATTAACTGAATCCGGGAGGTAACGATAAGCGGAATCATCGCTCGAAATAATTCTGCCAATCATCGGTAATACTTTTCGAAAGTAAAATTGATAAACCGACCGAATGAAATTATTTTTCGGGAGAGAAAACTCAAGAATATTCAATATACCGCCATTCTTAAGCGACTTATACATTTCATTAAGTGAAATTTGTGAATCATGAAAATTTCGAATTCCGAATGCTATAGTTATGAGATCGATTGAATTTGGTTTGATTGACAGTGATTCGGCTTCACCGCTTACTAATAAAAAATCGTTTTCAGAAAATCCATTCTTTTTAATTTTCTGGCGGAATCTTCTCAATGTATTTTCGGCGAAATCGTACCCTATAATTTTACATTTAAATTTTTT
>VGVX01000116.1 GCA_016873845.1 Ignavibacteria bacterium | reverse complement strand
GTATCCTCTCCCAAATTTTTGGCTCGGTGAATAAGATTCGAGCATTTGCTTTTTTTGCTCTTTTCCCTTGAATAATAATTCCACTAGATAAACGACGAATTGAATCTTGATTCGGAATTCCTTCGACTTGTACCAAATATGTTCGTGAGTGCTTATACTTTGGATCTATTAACCTATTATGGAAAACGCCATCGTTTGTAAGCAGCAGCAAACCTTCAGAATCATAATCTAATCTCCCAACTGGATAAACATCTTTTGGGAGTGAAAGAAAATCAGAAAGAGTCTGTTTCCCTTCTGACGGAGAAAATTGAGATAAAACACGATAAGGTTTATTAAATATGTAGTAAAGAGGAATCAAATTGTATTACAAATTCCATCAGGTGAATCGGTGTGATAGATGTAAGTCGGATAATTTACTTTTCGGATGTTGAATTGGTCAATTGCTCTTTCTATGAATTCTGAATCTTCAGAATAAATGTCATTGAAACCATTCAACACTTCGAAAACTCTTCGTTTGCCGAACAATGTTGCTCCGATTACGCATTCGTCGAGGTGGATTAATCTCGTCATATCGTTTTTATCTTTGACGTAGCGGGTTTCCATGTGTCCAGCAAATTCAACCCCGCCGTGGATTAGATCTATATCAGGATTATTTTCAAAATAATTCAATCGCAGTTCGAGATGATCTTTTTTGAACTCATCGTCAGAATCTAAAAATGTTATAAATTTTCCCACAGAATTTTTAATTCCAAAATTTCGTGAAGCAGCAAGTCCTTTGTGGGAGCGTTTGAAATATCTGATTTTTTTATTGAGTAAAAATACATTTTCGATAAACTCATTGGTTCCATCGGTACTTCCATCATCAACAATAATTAATTCCCAATTCATAGTTGATTGATTTAGAACCGAATCAATTGCCCGTGAGAGTAAATGTCGGCGGTTGTACGTTGCGAGCACTATCGAGACTATCACCGTTGGAATTGTCATTCAGATAATTTTCCAATCCATTAAAAAGCTTTGCCATTTGTTTAGAATGAATGGCATTTAAGTTAATTATAAATGAAAATAAGCTCACAAAAAAGTCCTTCACTTCTAAATCTACTTCATACATCACTTTAATACCGTTTGCTCCTTCAACAAAAAACCAAGTTCCCGTCCCGCTGTAAATCCCCGAATAATTAATTACGATTTCCTGATGAGGTTTAACTTTTACAATTTCACAAAAAAATCTTTTCTTGTAAGCAGTTATCTCTAATTTCGAGTTAATGAAGTTTTGAGTTCTCCTAAGGATGTTTATCTTAATACTTTTATCCCACCAAGCTGGATAAGTGTTAAAGTCAACTACTGCATTGTAAATGTTTTTAATATCGTATCTTAAAATCCTTTGGTCTAACGATAAAATTTTCCGCATAAATTTATAGTTACTTTGTGCGTTTAGTTTAGTAATTTTTATTATAAAAGCTAATAAAAACAATTGTAAAAATAAGCTATGCAAATAATAGAACAAAAAAAAATCATTAATGATTTGAAGAGTTACAAGAATAAAATGTCGCGTGACGAGGTCTATAGTTTTGAAATGTTCGAAAAGCGAACAAAAGACGATGAAGACCTTGATAAGCTTTCGTTTCAAAAGCTTCAAGAGCTGCATAAAAAATATATTGTAAAAAAAAGCAAACATGATTTCGATCATTTCTTCAAACAAAAGGATAAAAATTCGTGAAAAGAGAGGAAGCTAAACAGTTTTCACAAGTTAATTACCAAATTGGCGGGATGGATTGCGCCTCGTGCGCTGATGAAATTAAACTTTTGCTGCTTAAAATCGATGGAGTTAGCAGTGTAAACGTTTACCCCGATGATTCGAGAGTTGGCATTAATTTCATCGAGAATCAAAAATCTCGAAGTGAGTTCATTCGTAAATTTTCCGAGCTTGGATTTCAGATTCAAGAAGCTGGAAGCCGCATTCGTACTGTACTTAAAGTCAGTGGGATGGATTGTTCACTGGAAGAAGAAGTTATTCGGGAAGGATTTAAGAAATATCAAGATATAGAGAATCTCCAATTCGACCTTCTCAATCAGAAATTAATAGTTACGCATAAGTCAAGTGATGGGAAGCTGATTTCACGATTGAAATCGCTCGGATTTCATTCCGAGATTTATTCAAATCTTCTTCATATTAAGAATAAATCATCAACAAAAAGGAAATACCAATTAGCATTTATATTGGCTTCGGGAATTTTAGCTTTCACTGGAATGCTTTTAGAGCTTGTTGATGTTGCATTTTCGATTGTACTTCCGATTTTTATTTTTTCTATACTTGCCGGGGGTTGGAGGGTTGCAAAGAAAGCATTTTACTCGATAAAAAATCTGAGAGTTGATATAAATGTACTAATGACACTTGCAGTTACCGGTGCAAGTATTATTGGCGAATGGACAGAAGCCGCCGCAGTTATGTTTTTATTTGCCCTCTCGCTGCAGATTGAGAGTATGAGCATTGATAAAGCAAAAAACTCCATACAGAATTTAATGAAGATTATTCCGGATAAAGCATTGCTAAAAAAGGGGAGTGAATACTTCGAGACATTTGTTAACAACATTATGCCGGGGGATTTGATTTTGGTTAAATCGGGTGAACGAATTCCGATTGACGGAATTGTGATTGAGGGAACTTCGACGGTTGACCAGTCTTCAATCACGGGAGAATCAAAGCATGAGCTGAAAATAAAAGACGATAGCGTTTTTGCCGGCACAATTAATTTGAAAAGTCCATTATTAATACAATCTACCGGCAGTTTTAAGGAATCACAGTTCGCTAAAATAATTACCATGCTCGAAGAAGCATCTGCTAAATCAAAGTCAAATCTTCAAAGAGTCGTTGATAAATTTTCAGCATATTACACGCCGCTTATAGTGGTTTCTGCGATTTTACTCACGATCATTCCAACATTGTTCTTTGGCGGAGCTTTCAATTATTGGTTCTATAAAAGTTTGGTTTTACTGGTTATCGGATGTCCTTGTGCTTTGGTGATTTCAACTCCAGTTTCTGTTGTCAGTGGAATTTCTCGTGCATCAAAGCTTGGTGCAGTAATCAAAGGGCCTGTGTACCTGGAAAATATCGGCGAAGCTGATGCGGTAGTTTTTGATAAAACAGGGACACTAACCGAAGGACTTCTGAAGATAGAGAAAATTATTTCGCTTAATAATCTTAGTGAGGATGAAATTATTTCCATTGCTTATGCAATTGAAATTAATTCCGAACATGCAATCGCAGAGGCGATAGTAAATTATGCTGAAGAAAAGGAAATTTCGTTAGAGAAAATTGAAAATTTCAAAGTCATTGAAAGCGGGGTTTCGGCTCGATATAAAGGAAAACAATTTACACTTGGACAACCGAGAATATTTGCACAACTATTTTCAGAAGAGATTAAAAATTCTATCTCACAGCTTGAACAGGATGGATTTACAGTAATTGCACTAACTGACAATAATTCTCCTGCAGCATTAATATGTTTTTCAGATGTGCTAAGAGAAAACATGAAACGAACTATTGACGACATCAGGCATCTCGGTGTTAATGAGCTTTATATTCTAAGTGGAGATAATCGAAGCATTATTGAGCGCACTGCAAAAGATATTGGTATTGATAAATTTTATTTCGAGCAAACGCCGGCTCAAAAACTTGAAGTAGTTACAGAACTAAACCAACAATATAAAACTCTCGCAATGATTGGAGATGGGGTGAACGACGCACCGGCTCTCGCAGTATCGAAAATCGGAATTTCTATGGGAAAGATTGGAACTGATATCGCAATCGAAAGTTCGGATATTACACTTGTTGGTGATGATATTTCTAAGCTCCCAAAACTTATTCGATTGAGCAGAAAAGTTGTTAATGTAATAAAAGAAAATATTTTTGCTTCGATAGCAATTAAAGCAATCTTTATATTTTTAACATTTCTTGGAATCGCAACAATGTGGTCGGCAGTGTTTGCCGATATGGGGACTTCGTTATTAGTAGTTTTTAATTCGTTGAAAATTTTAAAAGCGAAAATCTGAACTAACTCAAATTATTAATTCAGTCAAACTAATTATTTCATCAAACGAAGATCTACAAAAAATGCAAAATTCACTTTTAATTTCGATTAGGTTATATTTACACTCAATGATAGATTTTTGTATCGGAAAAATTCAAAATTGAAAAAGCATCAATATATAGTCGCAGTTGATGGAGGCGGGACAAAAATCCTCGCTGCTTTAATTGACTCAAATAATACAATAACCAGCAAAGCAAAAAAATCCACAGATGCACAAAATGGAGCAGCTGTTGTAATAAAAAGAATAATCGAATGCATCGAAACCGTGTTAGCTCAAGCAAATGTAAAAACAAATCAACTTGCCGCAATTGTTATCGGAATTCCTGGATCGC
>VGVX01000115.1 GCA_016873845.1 Ignavibacteria bacterium | reverse complement strand
TTACTTAATTTGCCTTTGTAATAAAATCGATGAAATTCGCTCTATCAAAGAATAAAGTTAATATCAGATTAACTGATGAAAGATGGTTTCACATTACAGAAGAACACTCTGAAATGGCCGGACTATACTTTGAAGTACTAGAAACAATAGAATCGCCTGAAGCCGTTTATTTAGGTAGTACAGGTTAGCTTATCGCAATTAAAGAAATCAAGAAGGATAAATTTCTAATAGTAATATATAAAGAAATTGATTTAAAGGATGGATTTGTAATTACAGCTTTTATAACTCGACGAAAAAAACAAATTGAAAGGAGAATGAAATTATGGCCGCTTTAGAAGTTGAAAAAATTATAGATATCGTACCCCAAATTATAAATATTCCCTTTGAGCGTATTTGGTCAAGCTATGATGCAGAAGCAGATGTATTGTACCTGAATTTTAAGAAACCCAGTCACGCAGATGACACTGAATTTACAGATGATGATATTATTATCAGATACGAAAAAGGAGAGGTAATAGGAGTAACAATTCTTAACGCAAGTAAGAAAGGAATGAAGCAATCTAATTAACTCTTTATCAAATATTTAATTATGTAAGCAGGGTTTCAGTTTCTCAATTGTTTTAATATTATAGCACTACTGCGCAGAGGCATTTAACTGAACATTCTCAAGATTTTTCACAACCTTTTCAAAAAATACTTTCCATCTTTGAGGATCGGAGTTGTAATATTCTAAAGTTGCATCTACTTGTGTTCGGTTAACATTGTAAGCTTTGAAAATCCTCTCCCGGTCTGCGATAAATGATTTTGTATCGCCTTTATATTTTTCTTTAGAGATCAACAGCTCTGAATAAATCTGCACAAATATTTCTTCCTCAATGATATCTGAGGAATTGCAACTCGTAATTAAAATAATAGTTATTAAAAAAAGAGAAATAAAAAATTTCATCTGAGCATTACAACTTCTTACTCGCATCGAACAGAATTCTTTTTTCTGCTTCCGAAAGACTCTGATAACCTTTCCTGCTTATTTTATCAAGTATTCTATCAATTTCTTCTTGATCTACCAATTCTTCTTTCTCATCGACATCATAGTAATGCACATCGCTAATATCTTTGCTCGGTTTTCTAAAACCAGACCATTTTTCGTTTGATTTTTTGAATTGATTTAAGTAATCGGAAACTGATAATACAGAACGTTTATCGATGAAATAAAAAATTACGCCAATAACCGCACCGCCGATATGTGCTAAATGAGCTGTGAGCGATTGATCGCCGACAGAAAAGAATTCGATCAATATCATGAAACCAATTAAATATTTGGCAGGAATTGGGATGAAGAAGTATAAATAAATTGGACGATTTGGAAACATTAAAGCAAATGCCATTAACACTCCGTACACACCACCGGATGCCCCGACTGTAGGAGCCAATGCCCCGTCAAAAAGTGGAGATAAAAAAAGCTGGGTCAATCCAGCACCTACACCGCACGTCAAGTAATATATTAAGAATTTCTTCGAGCCCCAGGCGTTCTCTAGTTCCATTCCGAACATCCAGAGATACAACATGTTGAATAGAATATGCGTAAAACTTCCATGCATGAATTGAAATGTTATCAGCTGCCACGGTAAAAATCCGTAACCGAGAGGTATCAATGCAAAATATTCTGTCAATAAATTAGCGACACTAACACGCTCACCAAAGCTATTAGTAAAAGTAAATCCCTGCAAAAAGATTTGAATTAAAAATACCACACCATTAATTATCATTAGATTTTTAATTACAGGCGGAAAAAAGCTGAATCCTCCGAAAAAACTTGACCTGTAATTTCTATCTCTGTAAGCCATATTATCCTTATTAGTTGTTCATAGAAGATTTTCAGGATTTAAAATAATGAAATTAAGATAAAAAGAAGCGATTAAAATTTAACACAGAAGCCAATGGGTTAGGGCTATTAATGGGGTGTTTTTGGTGGGATTGGGTTTTATGGCTTCTGTGTTTTTCAATATGAATAAATTTAGAAAATCATTTCGTGTGATTCAATCATTTACTTTTCTGTAAGGGCGACAACGCCTGGAAGAATTTTTCCTTCAAGAAATTCCAACGATGCCCCGCCGCCGGTCGAGACATGCGAAACCTTATCTTCCAATCCGGCTTTTGAAATTGCCGCTGCTGAATCGCCGCCGCCAACAATCGTTGTCACACCTTTTGATGTGGCTTCTGCGAGAACTCTTGCAATTTCATTCGTTCCCACAGCAAAATTGTTCATTTCAAAAACTCCCATCGGTCCGTTCCAAACTATAGTCTTTGAATTTCTAATGACGTCTGAAAAAAGTTCAATTGTTTTTGGTCCGATATCAAGTCCCTGCCAATCTGATTTAATTGAATTGATATCGACTATCTCAGTTTTGGCATTGTTGTCGAAAGCATCGGCAATCACTGTATCAACTGGTAAAAACAACTTTAGATTTTTTGATTTTGTTTCATCTAGAATTTCCTTTGCCATTTGAATTCTGTCTTCTTCAAGCAAAGATTTCCCGATTTCGAGTCCTTGAGCTTTAAAGAATGTGAATGCCATTCCACCGCCGATAATCAAGTTATCGACTTTCCCCATTAAGTTTTTAATAACGTCAATCTTTCCAGAGATTTTTGCGCCGCCAAGAATTGCCGTGTATGGTCTTCCGGGATTACCGACGGCTTTGGAAAGAAACTCAATTTCTTTTTGCATTAAATACCCCGAGGCATTTTGCTTGAAATATTTTGTCACTCCTTCTGTAGATGCATGTGCTCTATGTGCACTGCCGAAGGCATCGTTAACATAAACATCACCAAGTGATGCTAATTGTTTGGCAAAGTTATCATCGTTTGCTTCTTCTTCAGCGTGGAAGCGTAAATTCTCAAGAAGAACAACATCGCCTTCTTTCATTTCATTAACAATTTTTTCCGCTTCACTTCCGATACAATCGGGAGTCAGCATGACTTCTTTACTGAGAATTTCAGATAATCTACTCGCTGCAGGTTTCAAACTGTATTTCGGATTTTGTTTACCTTTTGGTCTTCCAAGGTGGCTCATTAAAATTGCTTTTCCTCCATCGTCAATGATTTTTTTAATCGTTGGAAGTGAAGCTCGAATTCTTGTATCGTCCGACACGTTCAGGTTTTCATCAAGCGGTACATTAAAGTCAACTCTAACTAAAACTCTTTTACCTTTTAATTCTAATTTATCGATTGAAAGCTTGTTCATTTAATAACCTCATTAATTCAATGTTTGCGATACAAATTTAATGAAAAGCTGAATTGGTTGTACAAAAATAATAACTAGCAGTCACTGTCCACGCCGTGACTGACTTTTTTGGGGTTAGATTGAGCTGACTTTGTCACGGAATGGTACGCGACAACCAAGTAAAGTAACTCTATTTATTTGATTCTTTTATAATCCAAACATTAAAGTTGCAGTAATCTGCAATGTATTTATACTTCTTGTAGCAGAAATAAAATGCTCATCACCACCGAGATTTATCAGAGGATCTTTTTCATCATTGAGAGAAAGATAAGAATCCAACCTTTGGTCTTTAGCTGGATTTGCATCTCCCCACGTCTTTCTAAACAAATTGAGCATGTTGTACTGAATACCGAGGTCAAGTTTCATCATTGGACCGAAGTTAATTATCGCACCGATTCCGCCGCCGGCTCCTATTCTCGAAGCTGGTTCTAATTTATGCGTTCCGCTTGGGACTTTTGCCACGCCATTGAAAATAGTCTCACCGCTGAATGAATTGAAAGAAATAAATGCATTTAAGTACGGCTTAATTGGAAGAAGAGGCAGACCGAGAGAAAATTCCGGACCGGCTTTTATTGAAAGGACATTCTGAGTTAAATCGATCCTTCCTTTGCCTGGTTCGGACTCACCTTCATTGCTTAGTGAACTGTAATCAATTTGTGCAAAAACATTTAGAGCAAGCAAACCCAATCTTGCTTTTGCATGAAGAATATAACCTGATGAAAGTCCGTAATTTTTTCCCGAATAAAAATCTTGTGTAGTTCCGGAGTAATCTGAAAGTGGAGAAACCATTCCGCCTCCGATTCCGGCTTGAAGTGAAATTTGTGCATCGGCAGTACTTACAGAAAATAAAAAGATTGCAAAGAACACAAATGTTGAAATCCAATGAAATTTCATCTTAACCTCGTCTTTTTTCTGAAATTAATTCTATGTGAAGTATAATGAAAATTATAATAAAAAGTAAAAGGGAAGTAGAGAAAGTAGTTAGATAACTCTGTGCTCTTAGTTTACCGTAGTTATTAAACCACTGAGAACACTAAGAGCACAAAGTTTTATAAAAAGATCATTAATATCGAGTAATTGTTTTAGTCAAAATCTTCATAATGAAGAATCTTACTTAATCTTTCCGCTCAGTAATTCATCGACAAT
>VGVX01000114.1 GCA_016873845.1 Ignavibacteria bacterium | reverse complement strand
TTGAATTTGAGATAGAAAAAACACAGCTATCCCTTCTTGAGAAGGGACGAAGGGATGTGTTAGAATGGTGAGAGACTTTAAAATTAGATATAAACACACCCCTTGCCCCTCTCAAGAGGGGACAATACGCTTGTTTATTCTGAGGTATTTATTGAAAAGTCAAATCCGAGTAAAAGATATTGAATTTGAGATAGTATAAACACAGCTATCCCTTCTTGAGAAGGGACAAAGGGATGTGTAAGAAAGATGAGGAGGATGTTAATAAATAATGCGGTTGTTAGACACACTCCTCGCCCCTCTCAAGAGGGGACAATACGCTTGTTTATTCTGAGGTATTTATTGAAAAGTCAAATCCGAGTAAAGGAAAAATTCTTGAGAAGGGACGAAGGGATGTGTTAGAATGGTGAGAGACTTTAAAATTAAATATAAACACACTCCTTGCCCCTCTCAAGAGGGGACAATACGCTTGTTTATTCTGAGGTATTTATTGAAAAGTCAAATCCGAGTAAAGGATATTGAATTTGAAAAAACGCAGCTATCCATTCTTGAAATGGGACGAAGGGATATGTAGTAATAATGAGAAGGAAAATAATCCCATACAACCCGAAACTAAAAGAAAAAGCTAGAGTGCTGCGAAACAACAGCACATTCACTGAGGTTATGATCTGGAATTACTTAAAGAATAAGCAAATGAAAGGATATGATTTTCACCGACAAAAACCGCTGGATAATTACATAGTTGATTTTTTTTGCAATGAGCTAATGCTTGCGATTGAAATTGATGGAGAAAGTCATTATGGAAATCAGGAACGGGATATTCGCAGGCAAAATAGATTGGAGAATTACGGTATAAGTTTTTTGCGATTTGATGATCTGGAAGTAAGGCATCAACTGGATAATGTCATTAATAGAATTGAAGATTGGATTGATGATTTTGAAAAGAAAAATATTCGTTGATCTAAGTTTTGGACACACCCCTCGCCCCTCTCAAGAGGGGACAATACGCTTGTTTATTCTGAGGTATTTATTGAAAAGTCAAATCCGAGTAAAAGATATTGAATTTGAAATTGATAAAATCCCATCTTAAGAGGGGATTTAGGAGTGTGTTAACCTTTTAGCTCATATAATAACTACAACTTGCTTTGTGGCTCATATATCATTACATTTGAGCCGCAAGATAAATTGTAACTCATAAATGAGCCAAGAATGAATCCTTACAAACCAGACAGACTTCCACTTCAAAATTTGGATTGGAGCAGATTAATAAGCTTAACTGGAGAAGCTAATAGAAAATTAGCTCATTACGATGGAATATTGCAGACAATGCCTAATCCGGTTTTGCTGCTATCACCGTTGAGAACTCAAGAAGCCGTTTTATCATCGCGAATTGAAGGTACACAAGCAACCCTCGAAGAAGTTTTGAGATTTGAAGCTGATCCAAAAACAGAAACTGCAAGATATAAAGATATCCATGAAGTGCTAAACTATCAAAAAGCTACTTCGCTTGCTGTAAAAGAAATGAAAACAAGACCGATCAGTTTGAACTTAATCAAAAATATGCATTCCGTTTTGTTGCAAAGCGTAAGAGGAGAAAACAGAGCACGCGGTGAATTTAGAAAAATACAAAACTGGATAGGTAAACCTGGCAGTACAATTGAGCAAGCGAGGTTTATCCCTCCAAGTCCGGCTGATTTACCAGTTTACTTAGATAATTTTGAAAAATACATTCATTATGATGAAAAGGACAAACTTGTTCAGCTTGCAATTGTACACGCTCAATTTGAAATACTTCATCCCTTTCTTGATGGAAATGGAAGAATAGGAAGAATTTTAATTCCTCTTTTTTTATTTGAAAAGAAAATACTTAGTGTTCCGATGTTTTATATCAGCGCATTTTTTGAATCTAACCGAGATGAATATTATAATAAGTTAAAAGCAATCACGGATAACAAAGAGTGGGAAAGTTGGATAGTATTTTTCTTAAAAGGTATAATCTCACAATCTGAGAAAAACATTGAAAAAGCAAAGGCAATTTTAGAATTATATGAAATGATGAAAGAAAAGATCGTAAGCATAACCCATTCACAATACTCAATAAAAGCTCTGGATATTTTGTTTGATATGCCGATTTTTTCTTCAACTGATTTTATTAAAAGTTCGAAGATACCGAGAGCAAGTTCAAAAAGGATTTTGAAGCGATTGGAGGAATCAGATACTCTTACAATTTTGATGAAAGGCATAGGACGTAAACCGACTATTTATGCTTTCAGAAAGCTTATTGATATTGCAAACAAATAAATCTTGAAATTTTAATGAGTCAATCTTTCACAGAACATAAAACAGTTCAGCAGAGAATATTAGAATATGCTCAAGATATTGGCCTGCCTAACGGCAAGGTAAACTGGCAGTATATCTCTCAATCCAAAGCAGAGGAACTTCGTCACTTTGATACTTCAGCATCATTACCTCAAGAAAGAATTAAAAACTCATCACTTTTCTTCAAAGATATACTAACTCAAAAGCTTATTGAGTTTAATCCAAAACTATTAAATCCATCAGATATAATCTCTCAATTATCATTACTTCGTTTTGACATTCAAGGTAATAAAGATTTTCTAGAATATCTGAGAGGCGAGAAGAATTTCTTCAATCAAGATGATAATCGGGAGTATAATTTAACTCTGATCGACTATGAGAATCCTTCAAATAACATTTATCAAGTATCTGAAGAGTATTATTATAATAATGGACGATATGGAAATCGTGAAGATGTAGTATTTCTGATCAATGGTATTCCTGTAGTAGTTGTTGAATGTAAAAGTGCTACAAAAGATGAAGCATTAGCTATCGGAATAGATCAAATCAGACGTTATCACAAAGAAACTCCCGAAATGATAGTCCCTCAGCAGATTTTCTCAGTTACTGAGGCATTGGGCTTTTCTTATGGAGTAACTTGGAATCTAAATCGAAAGGATCTCTTCAATTGGAGAGGCTTGCCCGCCGAAGACTTTGGCGAAGGTCGGGAAGACGAAATAGGTAATCTTGAATTCAAGATAAAAACATTCTTTCAGCCCGAAAAAATTTTATCGTACATTAAAAATTATATTCTCTTTGCCGAAAAGAACGAAGAGCTTAACAAGTACATACTTCGCCAGCATCAAGTTAAAGCAGTTGAAAAGATAGTAACGCGAAGCATTGATGAAACAAAAAAACGTGGACTTATTTGGCATACTCAAGGTTCCGGTAAAACATATACTATGATTAAAGCTGCTGAAATTCTATTCAAGCTCAAAGACACAGATAAACCTACTATCATTTTACTTATTGACCGCAATGAGCTTGAAGATCAGATGATTAAAAATCTCATATCCTTGGGATTAAAAAACATTGAGCACGCAGATAGGATTGTAAAGCTTCGTGATCTTTTAAAGCAAGATTATCGCGGAATCATTATAAGCATGATTCATAAGTTTAATGAAATGCCAGCTAATGTAAACCTCAGAAAAAACATTTATGTATTGGTAGATGAAGCACATCGCACTACTTCCGGTGATCTTGGAAATTATCTTATGGCAGCAATTCCCAATGCTACTTACATGGGTTTCACTGGAACGCCTATAGATAAAACAGTTTATGGCAGAGGTACATTTAAGACATTCGGCATTGATGATCCACAAGGTTATCTGGATAAATACTCAATCTCAGATTCTATTGAAGATGGTACAACCGTTCCACTTTATTATTCACTCGCTCCTAATGATTTATTAGTACCAGAAGAAACACTTGAAAAAGAATTCCTTGGCCTTGCAGAAGCTGAAGGCATAAGCGATATAGACGAATTGAATAAGATACTTGAAAGGGCAGTAGTCACCAAGAATTTCTTAAAAGGCAAAAGAAGAGTAAATAAGATTGCAAAGTTTATTTCTGAGCATTATAAGACTTACGTTGAAAATCTTGGTTATAAAGCTTTTGTAGTAGCTGTAGATCGAGAAGCATGTGCATTATACAAACACGCTTTGGATAAATACCTTCCTCCAGAATATTCAGAAGTCGTGTACACCGGAAATTATAACGATTCGGAAGAATTAAAGAAGTATCATATTTCAAAAGAAGATGAAAAGAGAATAAGAAAAAGTTTTTGCAAACCAGATCAATACCCAAAGATTTTAATAGTTACTGAAAAACTGCTTACCGGATTTGATGCGCCAATACTGTACGCAATGTATCTTGATAAACCAATGAGGGATCATACATTGTTACAAGCAATCGCAAGAGTAAATCGTCCTTATGAAGATGATAGTGGAAAGAAGAAGCCATTTGGCTTTGTTTTAGACTTTATTGGAATATTTGATAAGCTTGAGAAAGCTTTGGCTTTTGATTCTGATGATGTTAAGAGTGTTGTAAAAGATATCGCTTTGTTAAAAACTTTGTTTAAGAATATGATGGAGAAAGAAGCACCTAAATATCTTTCACTTATCAAAGGCACTTATGACGATAAAGAT
>VGVX01000113.1 GCA_016873845.1 Ignavibacteria bacterium | reverse complement strand
CAAACGTACATTGCTTATTCAAAAAGTCTCGGCATTGCTCCAAGTACTGCAGAGGGCAACACACTGGAGGAGCTTCCGCAATTTTATGCCGATATGTTTGGTTGGGAAGAGTTTGCAAAGACAATTTTGAAAGTTTATCTCTCCCTTCCATTTGCGGAACAAAAAGATGCTCTTGTTGTTGCAAGCAATTACGGACAGGCAGGAGCGATTGAATATTATAGTTCAAAATATCCGTTGCCAAAAGTCATTTCGCCGCACAATAATTTTTGGATTTGGAGTAAAAACACAACCAATATCAAAACTGTTATTATTGTTGGTGGTACTGAAGACGGGCATAGAGAAGCTTTTGATGAAGTGGAAATGGCTGCAATTCATAAATGCGAATATTGCATGCCTTACGAGAACAATCGTCCAATATTTATTTGCAGGAAATTTAAGTTAGATTTCAAAACTCTCTGGCAACGGGTAAAAATCTACATCTGATTTTGCCCAGTCGAATGAGCAATTTAAACTAATATAACTTCGTGAGGTTAAAATGATTTCTGCTATTAAAAGATATTTTCAATTCGATGAGTTAAAGACTTCTTTCCAGCAAGAAACTATTGCAGGAGCAACAACTTTCATCACTATGGCATACATAATCATCGTAAATCCAAAAATCCTGGAAGCTGCTGGAATTCCATTCGGTCCATCGATGGTAGCAACTATACTAAGCGCCTTTTTTGGTACTCTAATAATGGGAGTGTACGCTAAAAGACCTTTCGCCATCGCACCTTATATGGGAGAAAATGCTTTTATTGCTTTTACAGTTGTAAAGGTTTTAGGATACAGCTGGCAAACCGCCATCGGCGCAATTTTTATTGGCGGTGTTTTATTTACGCTTCTAACCATTTTTAAAATAAGAACGTGGCTCGCTAAATCAATTCCAGAATCACTTAAAATTGCATTCGCTGTCGGAATTGGTTTGTTTCTTACATTCATTGGATTAAACGAAACAGGAATTGTGAAACTGGGTGTTGAAGGTGCTCCAGTTCATGTCGGAAATTTTCATGATCCAAAAATACTTCTTGCAATTTTTGGTTTTTTATTAATTGGATTCTTGATGATGATCAAAGTGCGCAGTGCAATTCTGATCGGAATATTGTCTGTGACTTTTCTATCACACATTTTTAATCTTTTCCCTCTGCCTGATAATTGGATCAGTACGCCGCCTGATATCTCGCCAATATTATTTGAACTCGATATTACCGGCGCACTCACATGGGGATTTTTTGCAGTCATTCTGACTGTCTTCGTTATGGATTTTGTTGATACAATCGGAACTCTGCTTGGATTGGCATACAAATCAAACTTACTTGATGAGAATGGAAATCTTCCCGATATCGAAAAGCCGTTATTGTGCGATGCATTAGCCACTGTCGTTGGTTCATTGCTTGGAACGACTACCACTGGAACCTATATTGAGTCGGCTACAGGAATTGAGGCTGGTGGGAAAAGCGGTTTCACTTCAGTTGTTACTGCAGTCTTGTTTTTGTCGGCACTTTTTTTTGCACCATTCTTTACAGCTATTCCTGCAATCGCTTACGGTCCTTCTTTGATTATCGTAGGATTATTGATGATGTCGCCAATCACAAAATTAAATTTCGACAATTATTCGGAAATTATTCCGGCTTTTATTGTTATTGTGTTGATGAGCTTTACATACAATCTTGGAATTGGAATGACCGCAGGATTTGTCGCTTATCCATTATTTAAAGTTCTATCCGGGAAATTCTCCGAAATTAATCTCGGACTATGGTTTTTTGCGGTGCTTTCGATTTTGTTTTTTATATTCTATCCATATTGAAAGAACAAAAACTTTTTTAAGCATAATTTCGTTATGATTAAAAAATTCATCAATTAAGATTAGCGAGTAATAAATGGAATACGTACACCTTGGAAGAAGCGGTCTCAAAGTCAGCCGATTATGCCTCGGCACAATGAATTTTGGTCCGTATACACCTGAAGAAGAAAGTTTTAAAATTATGAGCCGTGCAATCGATCACGGAATCAATTTTTTCGACACTGCAAATGTTTACGGCTGGCACCTTGGAGCCGGGCTTACAGAAGAAATCATCGGAAGATGGTTGTCTCAAGATAAAAGCCGGAGAGATAAAATCGTACTTGCAACCAAAGTCTATGGGAAAATGGGCGAAGGTATAAATGATAAAAAGCTTTCGGCTTACCACATTCGAAAAGCTTGTGAAGAAAGTTTAAGAAGAATGCAGACCGATCATATTGATCTTTATCAGATGCATCATATAGATAGAGAAACTCCATGGGAAGAAGTCTGGCAAGCAATGGAGCAATTAGTCCGCGAGGGAAAAATACTTTACGTTGGAAGCAGCAATTTTGCAGCTTGGAATATCGCTGAAGCGATTTACACAGCGCGGCAAAGAAATATTCTTGGATTAATTTCTGAACAAAGCATATATAGTCTGAGAAATCGACACATAGAGCTTGAAGTTATTCCTGCATGCAAGGCATTTGGTGTTGGATTAATTCCTTGGAGCCCTTTGGGTGGCGGAATTCTCTGCGGAATATTAGAGAAAGCGAAAGAAGGGAGAAGAACTCGTGAACCTTTGATCGACTCTGCTGAAAAACTTCGTCCGCAAATTGAAGCGTATGAAAAACTTTGCAAAGAAATTGGTCACAAATCAGCAAATGTTGCTCTTGCATGGATACTAACTAATCCAGTTGTTACATCACCAATAGTTGGTCCGCGAACTCTTAACCAGCTTGAGGAAAATGTTAAAGCACTAGAAATAAAATTATCTGATGAAGTAATGAAAAAGCTCGATGAAATTTGGCCTGGTCCGGGAAATCAAGCTCCCGAGGCGTATGCGTGGTGAAAATTGAATATAATGCCTTTACTTAGTCTTTTTTTCAAATTAAATTAATTTAAGTAAGAACGAGTTTAAAATGACAAAGACAGTAAATCTTAGTAAAAAGAAAGTAAATCTTGCTGAAATTCTTTCTATTGTTGAAGAAGGCAATGAAGTGATCATCACGAAAAACAAAAAAAGGGTCGCAAAAGTAATTCCTTTTACAACCGAAAAGAAAGAACGAATACTCAATCAATTTAAAGATAAAATTTGGACAAGTGTCGATTTTGAACTGCCGATCCCTCAAGAATATTGGGAAAGTGAAAATTGAAAGTACTTCTTGACACTCATGTTTTTATCTGGATGTTGAATGATGCAGATAGAATTTCACAAAATGCTTTAGGTTTACTTAAAGATTCAGAAAATGAAGTCATCTTAAGCGTCGCTAGTCTTTGGGAGATTCTAATAAAAGAATCTCTCGGAAAGATTAAATTTCATGAGCCGGTTGAAGTAATTTTCGAGAAAGCTATTTCAACAATTGAACTAAGAATAATTCCTATCGAGGCAGCTCACGTCTTTGAATTGCGAAAGCTTCCATTGCACCACAAAGATCCATTTGATAGAATTTTGACCGCCCAAGCTGCTTATGAAAATGCTTATATAATGACATCTGATAGATTATTCGACAATTATCCTGTGAAGACAATCTGGTAATCTTTTTTAGGGTAATGGGCTTAGTTTGATTAATTTTTTCTTAAATAAAGAATAAATCCGATGAAACATTTCGACATACCAAATTATTATAAGAGCAATCTCATTTCGAGGATTAAAGAATTAAGAAAAGATGACGATCCTCGGAAGAAAAATATTTCTCCGACAAAATTAGATTTCGGCCCTGTGAGATTTTTTATTGCCCGTCATTTTGGTTTTTGCTTCGGTGTGGAAAACGCAATTGAAATAGCTTACAGAACGATTGAAGAAAATCCTGGAAAAAACATTTATCTTCTTAGCGAAATGATACATAATCCTGGCGTAAATGGTGATCTTCTCAACCGAGGATTAAAATTTATCTTTAATACTTCTGGGTGGCAATTGATCGACTGGGATGAACTTAAAAAAGAGGACATAGTACTTATCCCGGCTTTTGGTACAACTTTAGAAATCGAACAGGCTCTTAGGAAAAAAGAGCTTTTCATTGAGACTTTCGACACAACTTGCCCATTTGTAGAAAAAGTTTGGAATCGTTCACATTCACTCGGAGAACAGGGTTACACAATAATTATCCACGGAAAATATTTTCACGAAGAAACTCGCGCAACTTTTTCACACAGTATTAGAAACGCTCCGGCGGTAATTGTTCGAGATTTAGAAGAAGCCAAAATTCTTTGCTCATTTATTTTAGGCAAGAAAGGCAAAGAAGAGTTCTATGAATTTTTTAAGGGACGCCTTTCAACTGGTTTTGATTTTGAGAAAGATCTATCGAGACTCGGCGTCGTTAATCAGACAACAATGCTTGCAAGTGAAACTCAAGAAATCGCAGACCTTTTAAAAGATACAATGATAAAAATGTATGGTGCAGAAAGCATAAAAGATCATTACGCCGATACAAGCGATACACTCTGCTATGCAACTTACGATAATCAAGAAGCAACTTACGGACTTCTCGAACAGCCTGCAGACTTCGCCGTTGTAGTTGGTGGGTATAACAGCTCAAACACATCGCACATCGTTGAACTATGCGAACAGAAAATTAAAACTTATTTTGTTTCATCGGAGGAAAAAATTATTTCTAAAAATTTAATAAGCCACTTCAATATTCACGAGAAAAAGGAGGTAGAAAC
>VGVX01000112.1 GCA_016873845.1 Ignavibacteria bacterium | reverse complement strand
AAAAAATAAATTAATAGGAGTTATCGATGAAAAATATTCTAACAGTTTGTGTTCTTCTTTTCATTTCTGGTAATCTTTTTTCCCAAAGCAACTACGAGTTGGTTTGGAGCCTTAATCAAAAACCTTTTCAACCACCACAAACCGCATCTGAAATGGCAACAGTAAAAGCCGGGTTTGATACGGATCAAGATGGCAAGGGAGAATTTATTTGCAGCTATACGGATCTAGACAGCAACTACATTTTGATGTACGAAGCAACCAATAATAATACTTATGAATTGGTATGGTACTGGAAATATCCCGTTGCGGCAAATACCTTCGCCAACTTTGTCGTAGGAGATCTCGATAACAATGGCGTTGTTGAAATTATAACAACCCTTCCTTCGCAAGTAGCTGTTAATCCAAATCCTCCCCGACTTTGGGTCTTTCAATGGAACAATGTTCCCGGACAAAACAAATATGGTCTTTACACAGGAGATACATTTGGTCCAAATTATGAATGGAACTTTGACGTCGCGGCAAGCACAGATTTACGTCCTTATAGTCTTACTATCGAAGATATCGACAATGACAGTCAGAACGAACTTATTGTTGGCATAAGACAAGGAGGAAGAGGACGGGAAGTTATTGTTGCATCAGTTGTAGGACAATTCGACGGTTTCGCATCATTTATTATTGAATATAATCTACAGGGGCTGACCGGCGGCAGTTTATATAGTGTTACCACCGGTGATTTAGATAATGATGGGAAAAAAGAGATTTATGCTCTTATCTGGAATTACTTTACCATCCGTATTATTGAAGCTACAGGTCCGAACTCTTATCAGCTTGTTAAAAGTATTGATACAGTATTTAGATCAACTGGCGTTGATTATGGGGCACTTGATGGAGTAAGAGTTGCCGATGTTAACGGTGATGGCTTTAATGAAATGTACATCGCAGGTACAGAACCGGACAACACTATTTTTATAGTTACAAATGTTACGGATGTTGCGAATCTGACAGCAAGCGATTTTAAAGTGTTAACTCGACTTCCTAAAAACGCAGGCGGTAAATTACGGACGATGCAAATATTCGACACAGATAAAGATGGGAAAATGAGTTTAATGATTGCTGGAGAAACTAATGGTCAAATTTTCGATGTCGAATATAAAGGGAGCGGCAATCCAGCTCTCGCAGAAAACTGGGATGTAAATATTGCATTCGATATCTTTCAACATAGTGGTTTTTCACCTACGGCATCTCCGACAATCAGTCCAAGATTATTTTATGGTTCTCCGGCAAATGATATGGATGGCGACGGAAAGAATGAATACATAGTTGCAAATTATAGGACATCTTTTTCTGTTTGGGCTGGTGACGGTTATCTTTGGATGATCGAATTAAAAACAGCAACCGATGTCGACAATGTTACTGCTTCACCGGAGGGATTCATTCTAGAACAGAATTATCCGAATCCGTTTAATCCGAGTACAGTTATTAGTTATCGGTTATCAGTTAATAGTTATGTAACACTGAAAGTTTATGATTTACTCGGCAGAGAAATCGCTACACTCGTAAACGAGCCAAAGCAAGCCGGCGAATTTGAAATAGAGTTCGATGCAAGTAAATATGGATTGAGTTCAGGAGTTTATTTGTATCAGCTTACAGCAGGTTCGTTTTCTTCAACGAAGAAATTTGTCTTTCTACAGTAGATGCTAAAAGATGCCATCCCGACTTGTCGGGATGGCATCTTTAACTTAGTCACGCACTACGGTTAGTCTCTTCGATTAAATTGACACGCTGGGCTTTTGACCCACTTGAACAACAAATACAAGATTCCTATTTTGATTCTGTGAACAGACCGATATATTTCATTAACAATAATTTTGTTGAAAAAAAGAATGCATTCATCCATGTAAACGATATTGGGCTTCTGCGTGGATTTGCTGTGTTCGATTACCTTAAAACTTATTTTGGCATACCATTTCACTTGTCTGATCATATTGAAAGACTTTACAACTCTGCCAAACTCATTGGATTGGAAATAAATCGCTCTAAAAATAAAATTAACAATATTGTCAAAGAACTAGTTAAGAAGAATAATTTTCCTGAATCAAGTATTCGGATAGTTGTTACCGGAGGAATTGGGATCAACAGCAAATCGCTTGGAGAACCAACTTTAATTATTACTTGCGATCCGCGGAATGAAATTGATAACTCCCTTTATTCAACTGGCATTAAAATTAGATCAGTTCAAGATGTTCGCGACATTCCAACTGCAAAGACTATCAACTACACTCATGCTATCAAGTATCTTAACGAGTTCACTCCGAAAGGATTTTGTGAAGTTTTATATATTGCAAATGACCTTGTGCTCGAATGCACATCGAGTAATATTTTTTTTATAAAAGATAATCGATTAGTAACTCCCAAAGAAAATTTATTATCGGGTATTACGAGAAATTTAATTCTTTCAATCTGTAAAAATGATTTTTCCATTGAAGAAAGAAATGTCTCATTTACAGAATTACTGCAGGCAGATGAAGTATTCATTACATCCACAGATAAGGAAATTCTTCCGGTGATTTGTATCGACGATGTTAAAATTGGGGATAGAAATGTTGGAGATTCGGCAAAAAGTATCATGTCCGCATTTCAAGAATATGTAAATTCGAAAATCTGGATTGATAAATCATGAAGCGTAAATGCATCGGAATTCTTGGCGGTGGCCAGCTTGCACGAATGTCTGCGTATGCAGCGTATCGGCTCGGATTCGATGTAGCAATTCTTGAAAAAGAAAAAAATTCCCCTGCGGGACAAATCACTCACAAAGAAATTCTCGGCTGGGTTAATGATGCCGCAATCTTAAGGTCTTTCGCAAAGCAGTGTGATGTGATAACATTGGAAAACGAATTCATCGATTACCAGCACTTAGCTTTTCTAGAAAAAATAAAAAAGAAGGTCATCCCAAGTTCGAGAACAATTTCTTTGATACAGGATAAGTTCCTGCAGAAAGAATCTCTTTCATTGAAAAACCTTCCCATTGCCGATTACTTATCGGTTTCAGCACCGAGTCAATTCGAGCAAATATCAAAAAAATTTGGAGTGCCATTTGTTCTCAAATCACGGAAACATGGTTACGATGGATACGGCAATGCATTCATCAAAACCAAAAAAGATTTCGAACAAGAATATAGAAGATTATCCTCTCGTCATTCAAAATTGCTTACGGAAAAATTTATCGATTTCAGAATGGAGCTCGCTGTAATGGTCGTGCGAACAACGAATGAAATTCGAGCTTATCCTGTCGTACAGACAATTCAGAAAAACCACATCTGCCACATGGTTATTGCACCAGCACAGATAAATCCGAAATTCAAACTGCGAGCAAAAGAAATTGCGATTGAATCAGTAAAAGCTGTCGGCGGATTTGGAATTTTTGGAATTGAAATGTTTTTGACAAAAGAGGATAAGATCTTAATCAACGAAATTGCTCCCCGTCCGCATAACTCCGGTCATTACACGATTGAAGGATGTGTTACATCTCAATTTGAAAATCACATTCGTTCAATTCTCGATTTGCCTCTTGGGTCAACCGAGATGGTCAAACCTTATGCTGTAATGATAAACCTTCTCGGTAAAAAAATTGGAGATGGAATTGTTGAAAACTACAAAACGCCGCTTAGCAATGAGAATGCTCATTTGCACATTTATGGCAAATTAAAATCTCGCATCGGAAGAAAAATGGGACATATAACACTAATCGGAAATGAGCTGAATTATCTTATTGACACAGCAAAAAAGATTGAAAAAAGAATATTAATTTAACCTAATATGAAAACAAAAAATCCAAAAGTCGGAATAATAATGGGAAGCGATTCGGATCTTTCGACGATGAAAGATGCTGCCGAAATGCTTGACGAATTTGGTGTGAGCTATGAAATGAAAATTGTTTCTGCTCACCGCACTCCGAATTTTATGTCGAGATATGCAACCACGGCACACAAACGCGGAATGAAAGTGATTATTGCTGGTGCCGGCGGAGCTGCACATCTGCCTGGAATGACCGCATCTTACACTCCTCTTCCGGTAATCGGAGTTCCTATCAAAACAAAATCACTTGACGGACTTGATTCACTTCTATCTATCGCACAAATGCCTGCAGGCGTGCCAGTCGCAACTGTAGCAATAGGGAACGCCAAGAATGCAGGTTTGCTTGCAGTAAAAATTTTAGCTACGTTTGATAAAACTCTTTTGAAGAAAATTATAAACTTCAAAAAGACGATTGCCAAAGACTCTATGATGAAGAATCGAAAACTTATGTTCTAATTTTTGACTCATTTAATATTCACTGCGAGGTAAAATGGAACTTGACATAGTCGAAGTTTCTTCAAAGAAGGAACTAAAACAATTTATCAAATTTCCTTTCGAGCTGTATAAAAAAAATAAATTTTGGATCCCGCCTCTTATTTCAGATGAACTGCATACTTTACGTCCCGAAGAAAATCCTGCTTTCGAACATTGTCACGCAAGGTATTGGCTTGTTTACAATAGGAATAAAGTCGTCGGAAGAATAGCCGGAATCATTAATAAAAATTATATCGAAAAGTGGAAAAACAAATATGCAAGGTTCGGTTGGATTGATTTCGTCGATGAGCCGGAAGTATCGCAGCTATTATTTTCAACAGTTGAGTCGTGGGCAAAGTCGCAAGGAATGGAAGCAATTCACGGACC